>CAYNKM010000194.1:332-3910 GCA_964397795.1 uncultured Desulfovibrio sp.
TTTTTCTTTCTGGGCAGGTTACCACTGCAGTCAGTAAAATTTTTTCCATTTTTAATTATGAGAGAGACATGCTCGCGGTGCCGTTAAAAAAGAAGTTATTATATTTCCGGATCTGAAGATTTTTGCGTCGATAATTCCACAAACAGGATGAACTGTAAAAATTTATATTGATACTTAATATCAAATTTATTATTTTTTAATTTTTATAAAAGTTGGAGAGAATAAATGGGGACCGCTTTTCCATTTAACGATGACTTGCCTTTTGAAGAAAAGGTAAAATGCTTTGAAGATCAGGAGCTTCTGGAGATATGGGAGGAAAGCCAGGAGATGGAAAGCATGCTCGCTCAAAATCTGTCTCCTGATATGTTGAACAGCGCATATTTTGAACAGGCAATTATCCATGAATTAACAATTCGCTTGGGCAGGAGGATAGCGTCTTCCCACCGGAAAGATAACCGGATTTAACTGTCGCGATTTTCCGGAAGTTTTTCTATCTTTCTTTTATTCAAAAAGTCATCCCTGCATTCATAACTGCAAAAGTACCAGATCTTGTCACCTTCCCTAACAGAGATTGCCCCGTCTTTGAGGATATAGGTTCCGCATTCCGGGTCCTTCACCATATCGCCTTTTGCAATCAGCTTTTCATTTTCCGCCTTTTCCTTTTCAGCATCCACCTTCTTCTTTTTAAAGAAATCATTGGCAAACAGTCTGTATAAAAAATAAATCGCGATACAAATCAGAATAAATTTAAACATGCGGATTTCCTTTAGTTTTGAAGAATTTTATTTTTATCCAGTTTCCAGTTAAGTCTTGAGAGCCAGTAAATTATTTTGTTTCCATAAAGGGTCAGGCCAGGTTCAATAATATGGAGCGGCAACAAGACAAACGCCCTTTTATGCATACGGGGATGGGGAAGCTGTAAAAATGGTTCTGAACTTTGCCTGTTTCCAAAGAGGAGGAGATCAATATCTATTGTCCTCGGTCCAAAACGAATACCATTGTCTCTTTTCCTTCCAAGAAGCGTTTCCAGTTTAAGTAATTCAGCCAGCAATTCTTCAGCGGTAATTTTATTATCCACCAATACCTTTATACATAGATTATGAAACCAGTCCTGATTCTTTACTTCCTGAGGCTCTGTAATAAAAACGGGAGATTGGGCCAGGATCCTGATTCCGGAAAGCGCGGAGATCGCCTGTACTGCTTCCCGAATTTTGGCCGCGCTCTCCTTGCTGTTTGAACCAAGGCTCAAGTAGGCGTTATTGGGCTGCTCAATATTCATGCCAGTCAATTCAGATAATTTAAAACAAACGTCTTGTAACAGTCCATTGTCCAAGATATACATAAGAAATGGATCAAGACAAAATTTTATACGGCTTGAGCTCTTTACTCAAGCCCTGGCTAAACAGTCTGATGGCGGCCAGGGGGCTTTCCTTCCAGACAAATGTTTCCTATGGGGAAGATCTGGAAAATTTTTTGCAATTTCTTTCAGAGCTTGAGGGCGATTATACAGATATAAAGGATATTACTGAAGATACAATTGTTCTCTATATGGCTTGGCTCAACGCGAAAAACAGGGCGATCCGCACAATTACCCGGCGATTGAGCGCGCTGCGTTCTTTTTTTCAATGGTTATCGGAACATTCATATGTTACGCAAAACCCGCTCGCGTTTCTGGGTAATCCCAAATTGCCTTTTCATCTGCCAGTCTTTCTCAATAAGGATGAGATGAATATCCTTTTGGAAAGCCCGGATCTTTCTGTCAAATGCGGATACAGGGATCGCTGTGTGATGGAAATGCTGTATGCGTCCGGAATAAGGGTTTCCGAATTGTGCAATCTTAAACTGGAAGATCTAGATCTGCAAAGGGGGGTTGCAAAAGTTTTTGGCAAAGGCGCGAAAGAAAGACTGGCCCCCATGCACGGCCTGATGCTGGAAATACTTGAAACCTATCTTGCCCGCTGGCGTTCTGCCTTTCACCCGGTATGTCAAATGGTGTTCCTGAACCGCTCCGGCAGGGGTTTAAGCAGACAATATATATGGAAAATGATAAAAAAATACGCCTTGAAGTGCGGTCTTTCCCAAAACATATCCCCTCACACTTTCAGACATTCATTTGCCACCCATTTGCTTGAGGGGGGCGCGGACTTGCGGACCGTGCAGATGTTGTTGGGCCATGCCAGCATTAATGCCACCGAAATTTATACGCATGTTCAGCCACGACGTCTTCTCCAGATTCACAAGAAATATCATCCGAGAAACAAAGCCGAATAATGAAAACCTTGATTACCTGTCATTCCAATGCCGACTGCGATGCTTTTGCGGCGATGATCGCGGCAAGCTTCCTTTATCCCGGGGCACGAATTCTTTTTCCTGGTACACAGGAGGCAGGCCTGGCTTCCGTGTATTCTTCCCTGGACAAAAACAGGTATGGTTTTATTGAGCAAGCGGCTATAGATTGGAAGGAATTCAATCGCCTTATCCTTGTGGATACCAGACAGTCCACCCGGCTAAAGCATGTGGCTCCCCTGCTTGAGCAAAAAGATTTGGAAATTGAAATATGGGATCATCACCCTCCTTCAGTCGACGATATTCAGGCAGGTAAAGCGTATATCTCAAAAACCGGAGCCATCACAAGCTTTCTTTGCGAAGAACTGCAAAAAAGAAATATTCAGCTATCGCCTGAAGACGCGACTTATCTGGGTCTGGGAATTTATGGCGACACAGGCTCTTTTACTTATTCCTCCACAACCAGAAAAGATCTGGAAGCATGCGCCTGGCTTCTGGATCAGGGAATGGACGTAAGTAAAATAAATGACATGGCCAACCACGAGCTGACCAGCCTGCATGTTTCAGCGCTAAACAAGCTTCTGGAATCGGCAAAAACCTACATGATAAATAATATTCCGGTTGTCCTGGCAGAAGCGAGCCTCGATCATTATCTGGGAGATTTTGCCTACCTCGCGCACAAAATGCTTGAAATGGAAAAATTTGACGTCCTTTTTGCGATAGGCATCATGGGGGACAGAATTCAGGTGGTGGCCAGGAGCAGAAATGACAAAATAAATGTTGGCAAGATTTGTTCCCAGCTGGGAGGCGGCGGGCATGCGTTCGCTGCTTCCGCGTCAATAAAGGATAAAATGATTACAGAAGTTCGGGAAAGTATAATCCGCGGACTTCATGCCCAGGCAAATCCACAGCAGCATGCCAGGGATTATATGTCAACGCCTCCAATTGGCATAGATTCCGAATCCACACTGCAACAGGCAGACGAATTAATGCTTCATTTCGGCCTTAAGGCTGTGCCGGTATTCAAGCCTGATACCCATGTGTGTGTGGGTTTGCTTGACGCCCAGATTGCCGCGCGCGCCACCTCGCATGGACTGGGTGATGAACCAGTCAGGGAATATATGCAAAGGAGAGTCTATACCCTCCCGCCCGAAGCTTCAATTTTTGAGCTTTCCCAGATAATAATAAATAACCGGCAAAGGCTTGTGCCCATTGTGGAAAATGGAACGGTTCAGGGGGTATTTACCAGAACAGATTTGATAAACCTTTTTGCGAGTGAATCTGGCAATATA
>CAYNKM010000195.1:0-3896 GCA_964397795.1 uncultured Desulfovibrio sp.
ACATGGAGGACTTATGGCAAGCAGGGATGGAAAATTCTTTAATTGCTCTGAAGCTCATGAGCTGGACAGGGTGGCGAGTCATTATGAAGATCACAAGGCAGTCAAGGAATTCGTCCGTAAAAAGTGCAAGGACGGCACCATAAAATACTGGACGAATGAGAAGCTATACGCCTTTCTGGATGAGAACGGCTTTGTGAGATCCTGAAAAAGAATGGGGGCGAAGAAAATTCGCCCCCTTTGAGTCAGTTATTCGGCATGGGCCGCCCGGGTTCGAGCATATTTTCCGGAGAAAGAATTTGTTCCACCTGATCTTTTTCAAGCAAGTTGCGCTCCAGCGCCAGCTCCACGACATTGCGGTCTGTTTCCAGCGCCTCTTTGGCAAGGCTTGCCGCCTGTTCATAGCCAATATAGGGCAGCAGGGCGGTGACCAGTCCTATACTCTGGGTCACAAGCTGGCGACAGCGATCAACATTGGCTGTGATACCGCTTATGCACTTATCCTGAAGCGCGCGCAGCCCTCTTCTTAATCTTTTGATACCGTTGAAAAGGCTGAAAGCCATAATGGGCTCCATGACGTTCAGCTCCAGCTGACCGGCCTCAGACGCTATCGAGATCGTCACATCCTTGCCCATTATGTCAAAGCAGATCTGGTTCAGGAGCTCCGGCATTACGGGATTGACCTTGCCCGGCATGATTGAGGATCCTGGCTGCATTTTGGGCAGGTTTATTTCATTGAAACCGGTTCTGGGTCCGGAAGACAAAAGCCTCAGGTCATTGCAGATCTTGGATATTTTTGTCGCTGATCTTTTCAGGGCGCCGGAAATCTGGACATAGCAACCGGTATCCCAGGTAGCCTCGACAAGATTGGCTGAACTCTTGACAGGAACACCGCTTATTTTCTCAAGTTCCGCGATGACAGTTTCCGTATAGCCTTGAGGGGAGCAGATGCCTGTGCCGATTGCCGTCGCCCCCATGTTCATTTCCAGGGCCAGCTTGCGCGCTTCTTCAAGTCTGGATATTTCCTCGCCGAGAGTATTAGCATAGGCGTTAAATTCCATCCCCAAAGTCATGGGCACAGCATCCTGAAGCTGGGTCCTTCCCATCTTGATTACATGGGCAAACTCCTCTCCCTTTTGCGCGAAGCCCTGACGCAGGTAATCCAGATCCTTGATAAGTTTTCCTATGCCATAATACAGGGCCAGTCGCAGTGCCGACGGGTAGGCGTCATTGGTGGACTGGGAGCAGTTTACATGGTTGTTGGGATGGCAATACTCATATTCTCCCTTTTTATGTCCCATGATTTCCAGGGCGCGGTTTGCTATGACCTCGTTGGCGTTCATATTTGTTGATGTTCCCGCCCCGCCCTGAATGGGGTCAATTGGAAACTGATCCAGATGTTTGCCGGCGATAAGCTCGTCGCAGGCCTGACAGATCGCGTCCGCTATATTCTGCGGCAAAACCCCCAGTTTGGCATTGGCTTTAGCAGCGGCCTTTTTGATCATGCCAAGGGCAATGATAAAGCTGGGATAAGTGGATATGCTGAGCCCGGAAATATTGAAGTTATCCAGAGCCCGCATAGTCTGGATGCCGTAATAAGTATCTTCCGGAATTTCCAGCTCACCGAGGAAGTCATGCTCGCGCCTGGTTTTAACTTGTTCAGCCATATTGTTTTCCTTGGTTTAAAAACTATTAACGCAAGCCGTAAAGTGACAGTTTATACTTCTGCCGCTTTTTTGAGGGCCTCTCCTCTTGCCGGATCAAAATCATTCTCCAGTTTGGATACAAAAATCGCCGCGGTCGCATCCCCCATGACATTAACCGTAGTTCTGGCCATATCCAGAATTCTGTCAACTCCGGCCACAATTGCCACCGCTTCCAGCGGAATACCTACCTGGGTAAAGATCATTGTGATCATGATCATTCCAGAACCAGGCACGCCGATAGTACCCACCGATGCCAGGAGCGCCATGAAAACAACGCTCAGCTGTTTGTCAAAGGGCATGGGTATGCCGAATAGTTCAGCGGCGAAGATGGTTACAAGTCCCATATAGATGGCGGTACCATCCATATTGATGGTGTTGCCAAGAGGAATGGCGAAACTGGCCACAGGACGGGATGCCCCCATCTCTTCCACGCTCACAAGCGTTGAAGAAAGCGCGGCGGCGCTTGAGCATGTTGAGAAAGCCGTCATCATCGGCTCGGAAAAGCCCTTGAGAAATTTACGCGGGCTTATACCGGAAAATTTAAGGCAGGGGAAATAAAAGAGGAGAATAAGCATAATCGACGCGGCATACATGAGAACAATAAGCTTGATTAGCGGAATGAGAACGGCGAGACCCTGGGCAGCGACAGTAAAGGCGATTAGGGCGAAAACGCCGATGGGAGCATAGAGCATGACAATTCCGGTAAGCTTTATCATGACCTCGGCAAAACCATTGAAGAACTGCGCGACAGGCAGGGCTTTCTGTCCGCACATGGAGAGGGCAAAACCAAATAAAACCGCGAAGAAGATAATCTGGAGCATATTGCCGCGCGCCAGGGCATCAATCGGATTTACAGGAACAATGTTCATCAGAACTTCAACAAGGCTGGGCGGTGTGACATCCTTGGCCTGGGCGGAATCAATGGCAATGTTGACGCCCATGCCAGGATGGAAAATATCGGACATTGCCAGGCCAAAAACAACGGCTATGCCAGTACCTACAACAAAGAAAAGCAGAGTCTTGACAGCCACACGGCCAAGGCGGCTTATGTCACTGACAGAAGCCGCGCCAGCGACAAGAGTCGCCAGAACAAGGGGCACAACCACCATGCGGACAAGATTGATAAAGAGCTGCCCGAAGGGCTTGAACCAGGCCGCGTCAATATTCAGCATTGGCGCGAGAAGACCCGCAATCACGCCCAAAACCATGCCTATCGCCATCTGTGTAGCCAGACCCATTTTAATTTTAGCCATCTTTACAAAAACCTCCTGATAATAGATCGCCCAATAGCGAATACAATCTGCTATATTCAAGTTTCTGTTTCACTTTAAAGCAGTGACAGAAAAGTCTTATATATTTTTTCAGAAAGGTCAAAAACAATATGGAAAGCGGGCATTAAATTTTCGTAAGGGAAAATTTATAAGTTTTTTATAAATTTTCGTTTTGTTCAAACCATGTGTTGATTTTTCTGGGTGAGAAAACTTTTGTGAACAAAAGTTTTCTAGTCGCCAGGGGTACGCCGTATCCGTAACCGGCAAAGCCGCTAACGGCTACGCAGTCCCCCAGACCCCCTTTTTCAAAAAACTTTATTTATTTTTTCATATAACTTCTTGAAAATATTGTATTTATTATACTTTAAAGCCTTTTTTCCCATCAACAGATGATTAAAACAGAAGCGATAAATTTAATTCAGGAATAGCAATCGGCTGATACTTATCTAAAAATAAAAACCGCCTGCGGAAGTTCCGGAGGCGGTGTTGCAGGGTTAATTCTTATTCAGATTTTATTCATATCCCTCGGACTTCTTGAAGTTCCATTCAGTCGGGATGGCTTCCTGTGGCTGCTTGCCATCTGGAGCGTAATACTGGCCAAACCAGGTCTGATCTTGAGCTTGCAGGGTGGGCAGTACTCTCGTCCAGGCATCCTGATCGAGGAAAGCGCGATCCTGCTGCTGTTTGCGGCTCATCTGGGTGATGGGCGGAACTATATTCTGAATGTCGCCTACCAGCGCCGGACTGATGCCAAAGTTGGTGGCCTGTTCAGCAAGCTGCTGCGCCTGATGGCTGCATTCCATTGAAGTCATGAGCGTATTAAGGCTCTTGGCGGGGTTGTGGAAACCCACTCCGTTTTCCGCGGAAACATAATCCCAGAACATCTGGCCCTTTCTGTTGGCCTGGCGGGCCTCATACATAA
>CAYNKM010000196.1:0-3895 GCA_964397795.1 uncultured Desulfovibrio sp.
AACCTTTGCCTTATCTTATGCAGATATTGTGCCAGTTTCGTTTGACTTTCCGTCACCCTGCGCACTGATATATGCAGATCCCATGCCAATCAATTGCGTGCCAGTTTTAACCTTAAAAAAAAGAATGAGAATTCAAGACAATAGCCTGCGGGGTTCATATTTCAAGGGAAAAAAATGCCGGTTTTCCGACACTTGGACTGATCAAAACTTCCTTGTACAAGCAAAATCTTCCCACCTACATTTATACAATTTTCCACTCTGAGCCCAGGATGTTTTATTCTGAAAATACCTGTTATAAATTGTTGGGAAAATTTTTCCCGTATATAATACATAAGTTACCATAATAATTTTTATTATTAATTCGGACGCTGCGGAAAAAATTTCCCGCCAGGCAACTATTGCTCTTTTGGCATTGTGGAATATAATATTTATATGAAAATTCTACTATTTCTATTTATCATATGCCTATCCGCATGTGGGCCAAGAGAAATTGGTCAGGATTCGTCGGAACCTCCATCAGGCAGGGGAAATTACAGCGCGGCCGAGCAAATGAGATTTCCCCTGACTGGCGCTGGCAGAACCGAACAAATGTTATATTATTACAACAAACCTGATGTCATGGAAAAGGTGCGCAACTGGCAAATAAATCAATTTAACCGCAAAACTGGTATTATCCCCGAAAATCCCGAATACAGATCCAGTCCAAAACAGCCCAGCCCATTCAGGGATCAATAAAATATGGATCCATTGACACATGCCGCCAGCGGAGCGGTTGCCTACCTCGCGCTTCCTGGACGTCCGCTGACGAAATGGGGCATATGCCTTGCGGCAATGGCCTGCGCTTCTCCCGATATTGATCTCGCCTTTATTCATACTCCCCTGGAATTTTTACAGATTCACAGGGGCATTTCTCATTCGCTGGCATTCGCCCCTTTCTTGTCCATTCTTCTGGCCATAATCTGCTGGCCTCTTTGGCGAGCATCCACTCCCATGCGCTGGAGCTTTCCCAAAGTATGGATCTTTTGCATTGGCATGGTCCTTCTTCACATCTGGCTGGATGTGGTGACCACCTATGGAACCATGATCTTTTTGCCGTTTTCTCATTATAGAGTCCGGCTTAATTCCGTTTACATGATTGATCTTTTGATCGCTATCCCGCTTTACTGGGCCTTGTTGCGCTGGCGGCATAAAAAGACCCTGATTCTGGCCACTGTTCTCTGGATTTTTTTCTATCCAGCTTCAGGTATCGCCATTAACGCGTGGCATACCCATCAATGCAAAGCGGATTTTGAGAAATCCGGGCAAAAAGTATCCCGCCTGCATGTCCTGCCTGACGCCCTCGCGCCATTATTCTGGCGGGTTATATATGAAGAAGAAACGGAAACAGGACCGCTTGTCCGAACCCGGGGTCTGAATTTTCTGGGAAACTTTCGCACGGAACCTGAAAGCCATCCTGCCGCTCCCCTCAGGATGGTGAATAATTTTATGGAACAATCCATCGCCTGCGACAGTTTTTTTCATTTTGCCATGCTTCCGGTAATGCAGCCCCTGCGACAGGAATACAGACCGCAGGAAGCTGCTTCAGATGATCAATTATATATGTTTTATGACTTGCGTTTTGGCAGCGATCTGGATTTTATGAAAAAACTCATTGCCATGCGGCCCAATGCCGATCTTCCCTTTCTGCTGATGACTGAACTCAATTCTTCAGCCGGCGAAAAACCTTCTTTAAACATGATCCGTCTGCGCTTTTCCGACAGCGGCAAGGACTCCATGTGGCATAAGCCGCGCCCTCCTCAAAAACCGGAATGGTGGCAATGGCTGCTTGGGTTGCGTTAGTCGGGAGGCTTAATGAAAGATAATGATTTTAGTCACCTTGACGCCAGGGGAAATGCAAAAATGGTTGACGTTGGCGGCAAGGATGTGACCGAAAGGCTGGCCAAAGCCCAGGCGGTTGTTCATTTAAATGAAGAAACCATGCAAAGACTTATAAATCGGGCAATCCCCAAGGGTGATGTTCTGGCCTGCGCGCGAATTGGCGGTATTATGGCAGCCAAGCGTACAAGCGAACTGATTCCCCTCTGCCATAATATTCCCCTGTCTTATGCTGGAATCGACTTTGAAATTCTGGAAAATCCGCCCCGCATCAGAATAATTTCCGAATGCCGCTGCACTGCGAGAACAGGCGTTGAAATGGAGGCGATAACGGCAGCCCAGTGCGCCGCCGCCGTGATATATGATATGTGCAAGGCTTTGCAGAGAGATATTGTAATTGACAATGTCCGCCTTTTATATAAAAGCGGCGGCAGAAGCGGCGAATTTATTGCGGATTCTGATAAATGATATATCATGATCTAAGCCCCGTGGCCTTTCGGATTGGCGGGATCGAGATGCACTGGTATGGGCTGATGTATCTCACCGGCTTTATTATCGGCTGGCTACTAGGCAGATACAGGGCAGGAAAGCCAGATTCCGGCTGGACCAAATCAGAAGTTGATGATCTTCTGACAATTACAATGCTGGGGGTTATTTTAGGCGGCCGGCTTGGCTATGTGATATTTTATGATCCAATGACTTATTTTAGGCATCCTCTTGAGATTCTGCAAATCTGGCATGGCGGCATGTCCTTTCATGGCGGCCTTCTGGGAGCGTTGGGCGCTTTCTGGTATTTCGCAAGAACCCGCAAAAAATCCTTCTGGTCCGTTTCTGATTTTGTCGCTCCGCTTGTTCCCCAGGCCTTGTTCTGGGGCAGGCTGGGCAATTTTATAAATGGAGAGCTCTGGGGCAAGACAACAGATCTGCCCTGGGGAGTGGTTTTTAAAACTGGCGGGAATATGGCCAGACATCCCTCCCAGTTATATGAGGCTTTACTGGAGGGCCTGGTTCTTTTTATAGTCTTGTGGATCTATTCTTCCAAAAAACGCGAGCCCGGCCAGATATCCGGCGTTTTTGCCATAGGATATGGGTTGGCCAGAATTGCGGTGGAATTTGTCCGCATTCCGGATGCCCATATAGGTTATCTGGCCTTTGGCTGGCTTACCATGGGGCAGGTTCTTTGTATCCCGCTAATCCTGCTTGGAATATGGCTGGTATTCCGGCCGCAAAAACCGATTTTATCAAAACCTGAAAAAGCAAAGGAGAGTTAAATGGACGGAAATATTATGGTGGCGGTTCCCTCAGACGCGCCGGGTGGTCTTGACGCCGCTCCAAGCGCCCACTTTGGTCATTGCGCAGTCTATACGGTAGCTGAAATTGAAAATGGCGCGATTATGAATCCCCGGGTAATAGCGAATCAGGGGCATGAACATGGCGGCTGCGTGCAGCCAGTACAGGAGCTTGCCAAGGCCGGCGTTAAAATTC
Source organism: uncultured Desulfovibrio sp. (assembly GCA_964397795.1). GTDB lineage: Bacteria > Desulfobacterota > Desulfovibrionia > Desulfovibrionales > Desulfovibrionaceae > Desulfovibrio. The sequence goes on from CAYNKM010000196.1 coordinate 3,361, forward strand.
TTTTGGCAGGCGGTATGGGAATGCGCCCACTGGCGGCAATGCGGGAAGCGGGGATAATGGTTTTCCATGCCCAGGGTTACCCCACTGTCAGGGCGACGCTTGAAGCTTTCGCCCAGGGGAAGCTGCAGGCTTTTGGAGATGATCTGCTCTGCAAGGGATGCGGCGGCCATCATTAAAAAATAGACAATCCGCGCGTTTATATGAGCCAAAACCGCTTTTGGCTCATTTTTATCTGGATGCCAAAAATTAAAATTATCCTGCCTTATTACAGGAGAATCCATGCTTCTCAAGTTTATATCCTGGAATGTAAACGGTTTAAGAGCCCTGATGAAAAAACCAGGATGGGACTGGCTTTTAAATACCGATGCGCAAATTATAGGATTGCAGGAAACAAAAGCCCTGCCGGAGCAGCTGCCGGAAGAGGCTATCGCCCGTCCCGGCTGGAATATATTCTGGGATTCAAGCACTGTTAAAAAAGGATATTCTGGAGTATCTGTTTACAGCCAGATAAAGCCCCTTTCCGTAAAGGCGCAGC
>CAYNKM010000197.1:0-3889 GCA_964397795.1 uncultured Desulfovibrio sp.
AGAGAGGACTTCCTCTCTTGGTACTAATATTATCATAATATTTAGATCTTTTCAAGAATTAGTATTAATATAATATACTTTTAAAATTATTATATAAGAGGAGGAACAGCAATATGAAAATAATAGATTTATTAATTGAAATATCAAATGATAAACTTGTTTTTGGAAGTGAATATGTATGGCATTCAAAACATGGCGATTTTAAAATTAAATACATAAATAGAAATGGTGCTCCTATGCTTGCATTTACTGAATTTGAGTGTTTGCCAAATGATGTTGATGATGACATATATATTGATTTATTTGAAACATATAATTTCGATTAAATAAAAACCCATCGGAAGAATTTAATAGTACATTCTTTAGATTGCTTCCTTTCCAGTGAGGATAATATGAATATATTAAAAGCTTATACCAAGGCTCCAGTTACTCCGGCTTCACAGTGGAGTTATTCCGACAGGGGAGCTATCGCAAGCGGTCCTGAAAGGGAAAAATCTGTTCACAAAACGAGTGGGGATATTTTAAGCCTGTCCAGAGAAGCGCGGGATTTGCTTCAGAAGAATCATGACGCTCTCTCGGTTTGCCCTCAGGATGCGACATATGATCAAAATGGCTATGTCTTAAGACAGGTGGAGAATTTGAGGGGAGATTTACGCCAATTATCTTCCCATCTTATGGGCTATCCCGAGGGAGCGGCCATAGCGGGTCAACTGCGCAATATGCAGAGGCAGCTGGGCAGCATACAGGCTCAAGTTTAAAATATAAGTAAATTTGGATATATCTGGATAATATTCCGCCAGATATATGAAGGTTCTATAAATTTATAGATGAAAAAAACTTAATAAAATCATGAAGAAGCCGGGCCAAGGTAATAGGCAGTCTGGCCTGGTTTTTCTGAAACCGCCACATAGCTTACAGATATTTCCCCTGAGTCCGGGATTTCTTTCAGTTTTTCAGAAATAAAATTCCAGATAAATAATGCCAGATTTTCGGAACTGGGATTTATGTGGTCAAATGGAAATTTTTCATTAAGAAAAGAATGATCCACCTGTTCAAGCGCAAGTTTGAGCAGGTTTTTTAATATCTTGAAATCGATCAAGATATGGGTGTCTTTTTGTAATGTATTTCCTTCTACCGCCAGGGAAACTGAAAAATTATGACCATGAATCCTTTCACATTTGCCTTTATAGTTACGCAAGGCATGGGCGGCTGAAAAATTGTCTTCAACAACCAGTTTCCACATATCTACTCCAGAATCCACCATATGACAAAGCCTGAGATAATCACCACAAAAAGGGCGAATACGATGCGCATATGCTGGCTTACTTCAAATTCCTTTTCCATATCAACATCTGAATCATCATCCATCTTCGATTCAAATAATTTATTCAATAAATTTTTGAACATGATATTTTCCCGTATTTTTCAGCAAGCGAAATTGGTATAAGGTACCAGGTTCCTTTACCTATTATTCTTTATTCACGCAATTGACAATATATCTGTCAAGAATCAATGTGATCTTGAAAGTATTTTTAAGGAAATATACACTTGCCCATATATCAATTTAAAAATACGGAGTAGGATATGCGGTGGGAGGATAGGCCTGAAAGCGAGAATATAGAAGATCGTCGTTCCCAGGGCTTTTCGCGTCTTGGGGGGATACCCATAAACGGGAAATCGGGATTAATTCTTTTTATAGTCGTATTGGCTGCCGGTTATTTTGGTTTTGATTTATCACCCCTATTAAATGCCCTGGGCGGTGGAACGGCGATAGTGGATAATTCGGGCGGTAGACCTTCCCAGGGAGATGATCAGCTGGCCCGTTTTACTTCAGTAGCCTTAAGATCAACAGAAGACGCCTGGAGCAATATTTTCAGGCAGGCAGGTAGGGAATATTCGCCTGCCACTTTGGTCTTGTATAGCGGAGCTACCGACACCGCCTGCGGATACGGCCAAAGCGCCATGGGTCCCTTTTATTGTCCGGCAGATCATAAGGTTTATATAGATCTTTCATTTTATAATGATATGGAGCGCAAGCTTGGGGGCGGGGGAGATTTTGCCCTGGGATATGTCCTTGCGCATGAGATAGGCCATCATGTTCAAAATCAGCTGGGGATTTCCAACGAAGTGCGTAAAAAAATGGCTTCTTCCTCCAAAAAGGAAGCCAACAGGCTTTCTGTGATGCAGGAATTACAGGCGGACTGCTTTGCCGGCGTATGGGGACATCAAATGGCCAGGCAAGGCATACTTGAATCGGGCGATTTGGAAGAAGCGCTAAATACGGCTACTGCCATAGGGGATGACAGATTACAAAAACAAGCTACGGGCAGGGTTGTTCCTGACAGTTTTACGCATGGCACATCCAGGCAGCGTCTCAACTGGTTCAAACGGGGTTTTGACAGTGGCGATCCGGGACAGTGCAATACTTTTCAGGGAATATGAATTATTAAATACAAGTTTAAGAAATGATTATGGAAAGTAATATTGAATTTAAGCCTGATTTTTCCAGGGGACTATTACCGGTTATTGCCCAGGATTTCCAAAGCGGCAGGGTGCTGATGCTGGCCTGGATTAATGAGGATGCCTGGAATATGAGCTTAAGGACAGGAGAGGCTCATTACTGGAGCAGGAGCAGAAATAAATTATGGCATAAAGGTGAAAGCTCGGGTAATATTCAGATTATTAAAAGTATTCGCCTTGACTGCGATAACGATGCGATTTTATTTTTGGTCAAACAGGAGGGCGGGGCCGCCTGTCATACTGGCAGGCAATCCTGTTTTTTCAGGGAATGGAAAGATGGAAAACTGAACATATGCTGTGACCAGGTTTTTGATCCCATACAGGTTTATGGGAAAGAAGCATAAAAGCACTGAATTTTGATTTTATTGAAAATTATTTACTTATAAACAGGAAAATAAATGTCAGCTGCAGATAATAACGTGTTAAAATTGGGACTTCCGAAAGGTTCTCTGGAGGAAGCGACCATCAAGTTGTTTGAGAAGGCAGGCTGGAAAATACTTCAGCATAAACGTAATTATTTCCCGGAAATTAATGATCCCCAAATATCCATATCTTTATGCCGGGTTCAGGAAATGGGTGATTATATTGCCCGTGGAATTCTGGATGCGGGAATAACTGGTCTTGACTGGCTGGAAGAAGGCGATAATTTGGATAAAGTGGTAAAAATAGCCGATTTGGTATATTCCAAAAATTCCAACCGCCCATGCCGTTGGGTTCTTGCCGTCGCAGGAGATTCGCCCTATATGACGCCAAAAGATTTGGAAGGGAAAAGGATTGCGACAGAAGTCAAAAATCTGGCAAGGCGTTACTTTGACAGGCAGGGAATTAAAACAGACATTGATTATTCCTTTGGGGCGACAGAAGCAAAAATTGTGGAAGGTCTCGCCGATGGGATCGTTGAAGTAACAGAAACTGGCACAACCATTAAGGCTCATGGTTTAAAAATAATTGATGAAGTGATGACTTCCTATCCTGTGCTGGTAGCCAACCCGAAAACTATGGAAAATGATTCCAAACGTAAAAAGCTGGAAGATATTGTTATGTTGCTTCAGGGAGCATTGCGTGCGGAAAATTTTGTCGCGCTAAAAATGAACGCTCCCGCTGAAAATCTTGAAACAATTCTTGAAATGCTGCCTGCGCTTAACTCTCCCACACTTTCACCTTTGCGGAATAATAAATGGTTTTCTCTTGAAATAGTGGTTGAAGCAAATCAGGTGCGGAATCTTATTCCGGCTTTAAAAAATGCCGGCGCGGAAGGCATAATAGAATATAGCCTGAATAAGGTAATATAAAATCCGATAAAAGGTTAAAAATCTAAAACGCAAAAAGCCCCGCGAAAGCGGGGCTTTTTGATTTGAAAGATTGGCAG
>CAYNKM010000198.1:0-3866 GCA_964397795.1 uncultured Desulfovibrio sp.
CAAAAGGTAATGCAGATCTCGGACACAATTGACAGGGCTGTGAATGACAAGATGGCCAAGAGACAGGGATAGTGAAATCATATGCGTAAGGAGGGGAAACATTCTCTTCCCCGCATTGGTATTAAATTTTGGAATATGTTTTGCATACAAATAATATAAATAGAAAATAAGCGAAGGAGAATTTCCCCATGATGCGCTCTCTTTATACGGGCGCTACCGGCATGGTAGCCCAGCAGTTAAATATAGATGTAATTTCCAACAACCTTGCTAACGTAAATACAACCGGTTTCAAAAAGAGCCGCGCCGAATTTGAGGATCTGATGTATCAGACCATGAAGATTGCCGGCTCCATAACAGAAGGCGACAACAATCTTCCCGTGGGAATTCAGGTAGGTATGGGCGTGCGTCCAACAGCCGTACACAAGTTCTTCACCCAGGGAGATTTTCAGAATACCGGAAACGCTCTGGATATTGCCATTGAAGGCGATGGCTTTTTCCAGGTTGATGTAAACGGGGACTTGATGTACACCCGCGCGGGCTCTTTCAAGCTGAATCAGGATGGCACGGTGGTCACCGCCAATGGCTATATCCTGCAGCCAGAGTTTGCTGTTCCCGCCGAAACCAAGAATATCTCTGTTTCCTCAAGCGGCCATATAGCCGCCCTGGATTCGGAAGGACAGGAAATCGCCGGCGCGGACATACCGCTTTACACCTTTGTCAATCCCGCTGGTCTGGAAGCCCGGGGACGTAACCTCTATACTCCCACTGAAGCTTCTGGCGACGAGCAGGAAGGCGTGCCTGGAGAAGACAATTTCGGAACCCTTGCCCAGGGTTTTCTGGAAATGTCCAACGTTGAAGTTGTTGACGAAATGGTGAACATGATTGTGGGCCAGAGGGCTTATGAAGTAAATTCCAAATCAATACAGACCTCAGACTCCATGCTCAGCACAGCCGTAAACCTCAAACGTCAATAATAAATCCAGTCTGTGACCTTGCGGCGCCAAGCCGGGTTTTACAGATAATTTCGGAAGGTTTTATTAAATATATGCGGGATACTTCCCGCTTATATTTTATTGTCCATAAATAAACTACATAATGGAAATTTCCGGACAGCGAAAACGTCGATTCGGAAAAACTTCCAAAAATACTGGCAGGAGAACTGAATGCGTTTTCTGATTTTTCTGATCTCCGTGTTAATAAGCCAGTTCTGGATTACTGAAATAATCGAAGCGGCTGGCGTGCCTCAAGCGGTCTGGCAGGATAGCGATCGCAATCACAGGCGTTCACCTTCCCAGATAGTTAATCAGCTTAAAACACCCCTGGTGCGCTCTGGCGATAAAATGGCCCTGCCCAACGACGCCCAGGCCACCAGGGCCGCAAAGGCAAAGAACACTGTGGCTTCCCAGGAAGCGCCAGCGGCGCCCCTGATGCTTCAGGATGGGGACTGGCGGCTTAAAATTCTGCCGGCAGCTGTGACACATACGGAAAATGTTCTTCTTAAGGACATTGCCGTGCCGCTTGGAAATATTGATGAAGTTTCCTGGCAGGCATTGGGTTCGCGTGAGTTATGGGCTTCGCCTCCTGAAGAAGGCAAGCCCCTGCAGATAAACAAGTCCAGATTGTCCCAGGCATTAAGGGAAGCGCTGGGGCAGGAAAACGCGTCACGCTGCATTTTGCCAACCTCCCTGGTTATCCAGAAGGGGGGTCTGGTTTTTACAGAAGACGATTTGCGCAATTATGTTGTCAATAGTCTGGCGCCGCAGCTTGCGGCAATGCCTGGAGAAGCCGAGCTGACGGATTTCCGTCTTCCTGAATATATCTTTTTGGCACATAGCGGCCAGCAGGTTCAACTTGAACCAGGAAAATTAAGTCCTGGACGGGTTTCCATGCGTTTCGCGGTTCAGGAAGCGGACGGAAGCGTTTTACGCAGGGTCGCGGGAACGGCCAAACTTACTTTATGGATTACGGCGCCGGCGGCTTCCAGATCCCTGAACAAGGGAGAGACGCTTACTCCGGACGCGATTACCTTTATGAGAGTGAATGCTTCTTCCTTTAAGGATGTTCCGTGGGACGGGCAGGGAGGACCCTGGCAAGTGATTCGTTCCATAGGGAAGGGAGAAACCATTTTACAAAGCGATTTGGCGAGCAAGATGATGGTTCGGCGAGGCAACATTTTAACGCTGAATTATGATCGCGGCAATGTCCACATGAGTGTGCAGGCCGAGGCTCTTGCCGATGGCGAACCTGGAGCAACAATACCGGTACGCAATTTGCAAACAAAGAAACAAATATACGCAACTGTCAAAGATGGCAACACAGTTGAAATTCGGTAATTCAGAATAAGGCAAAAAATTTGAGGGAGAGAAATATGTTTAATAAGGTAGCGACACTTTTTTTGAGCGCAGCTTTTTTGTTGTGCACGGCATGCGGTGGGGGATCCCCGAGACGGCCTGCCCTTGAGCAGCCCGTAACCCCGCCCCAGCAATACAGACAGGAAGTAAACGGGCCCAATAACCCGGGTTCGTTATTTGCCGCAAGCCAGGAGGAGACTCTTTTTGCGGACAGCCGCGCAAGACGCGTAGGCGATATAGTGGTGGTGAAACTGGTAGAAAACACCAAAGCCCAGAATAAGGCGGAAACCAGTTCTGAAAAGACCAGCGGCAATAACTATCAGGTTAATGCCATGTTCCAGAGAGGAAAATCCGGTTTTATTCCGTTTATCAATATAGGACCCCAGCCGGATGTGGGTATTCCCACTCTGGAGACCACTTCCAACAGCGGTCTTGACGCCACCGGAAAGACAAAACGTGAAAACTATGTAACTTCATCTTTGGCCGCCCGGGTTCTCCGCGTGCTTCCTGGAGGTCTTTTGCAGATTGAAGGAGCCAGGGAAATCCGCGTAAATGAAGAAACAGAATATATGGTTGTCCGGGGCATGATAAGATCCCGCGATGTCGATGCCGATAACAGCATCTATTCAACCCAGATTGCCGATGCCAGCATAGAATACTATGGAAAGGGCGTTTTGGCTGACAAGCAGAAACCAGGCTGGTTTACACGCCTTATGGACAATATCTGGCCCTTCTAGTATAGGATAATATAAATCTGGAGCATCAGGTTTCGCTTCAGGCTGCCAACAAAGTCCCCATTCAGACGATGGGGACTTTTTTTATACCTTTCGCTCCTGGTGTATATGAAAAAAGTAAAGAAAAGCGGATAAATATGGATATTGGGCAGATCACTTAACACCTTCAGGAAGAATAAAAATTACCCGAATAAATTTCATATGTTATTAAAGCCGGATAACTAGGCGAAAAATTCCGGATTTCTCGATAAATCCTTTTGGCAAAAAACGCTTTACAGATATGGACCTTATTTTTAAACTTTAATTAATCTGTCTTTCAATAAAATCAGCATGATAATTTTGCGCAAAAATAAATTCGGCGTTATCAAAATATTGCCAAAACAATTTATGGGAGTTGTGCTGCGTGCGGTCTGGCGCAAAAAAAACCTTTTTAGCCATTCTTTTTGGCTCGTTTGGACTAGGCAGCCTGGTTTGCTATATTTTTCTTAATTTTCCTGCCCTTTCAAATGAAATCAACAACCTTGTCTATGATTTCTGGCTGACAAACATGGAACAGGAATCTTCAGGCAATCAGGTGGCGATTATAGATATAGATGAAGCAAGCCTGAAAAAGCTGGGACAGTTACCCTGGCCTCGTTCCATAATAGCGGATCTGGTTGCTTTTTTGCTCAATCAGGGAGCTTCCGCCATTGGTCTTGATATCTGGCTGACCGAGCCCGATCGCTCCTCGCCTTTGGCGGTGGATAGCCTGCTGGAAAAAAACTTTGGGCTTACTCTCGAT
>CAYNKM010000199.1:0-3866 GCA_964397795.1 uncultured Desulfovibrio sp.
CCAAGTCGCCCAGGTTATCTGCATTCTTTCCAGGAGAATCCGCTTGCGCTTTCCGACTAGACAGTCGGTGAGTGAAATGAGCACTTGAATATGCGCGGACCTCCATGATCTTCATAGAAATGAGAGGGGTCTTATAACAATCGACTTCCTCGTGGGTCTGTTAGCTTTTGTTTTTCTGACTTATAGTCACAATTTCGGCAAGCTTTTCCGAGCTGCCGGATATTAAAATCCATTGAAAAAACATATTGAAGTCCAACGCATGTTTGGCTATCATTTTTGATAAAAACACCCTGGATAGGGATATGAAAGTTCCTCAGACTGAATCATCTTTGGATGATTTTGTTGAAAATGAACGCTTTTAGACTGACGCGGGGGGAGGATACCTGCAAATGTATGATTGCCTGTCAGATAGAAAAGTTCATGCAGGAGAAGTCCTTATCCAGAAAAGACATGGCGCGGAAGATGGGCACCAGAAGAGCAGTGGTAACCAGGGTTCTTGATCCCGGCAGTGCATCCATGAGTTTGAACACAATGCTAAAAATAGCAAATGCTTTGGGCAAAGGACTTGTTATCAAGTTTATCTAGAAAGCCGACTTGTTTTGCATGACAAACATGAGAGTCGGAAATAGCCTCACGGGAAGCCATGAAATTCAAGTAAAATGCTTGAGAAAGAATCTTGCTGAAAAAATTTTCAAATTGATTGCTTTGTTAATTGATGCTCAGATACTGGTATCCGGTCCGGTTGGGCAAAACGATCGCTTATAATAAAGGTATCGGAAGAGTCGGGCAGCGAATGGGGAGAAGTCGCCGAAACAATAAAGCAGTCCGCAAGCATTTTACGACAACTGGAGGACGAGACTGACAACATTTTCATTTTAGGAGACAGATCATCCAGAAATTCTACCGACAAAGGGGCCATATAGGGAGCAATTTTATGGATGCAAAAATAGCGTTTATCACCGGTGCGAGCCGTGGAATCGGAAGAGCTATCGCTGTCGCCCTTGCCGAAGATGGCTATGATATCTGGCTAAATTGCAATTCTGATCTTGATGGAGCGCATGAAACTGCCAACATGGTTTCGTCATTTGGCCGTGAATGTGAGATAATCCGTTTTGATGTGTCTTTGCGAGATGAAGTAGAACATGCTTTGGAACAGCGTTTAAAATTTGCTTGTCCTGATGTGCTTGTAAATAATGCTGGAATTGCAAAAGATTCTGTTTTTGGCCTCATGTCTGGACAGGCGTGGGATGCAGTCTTGTCTGTATCACTTGATGGTTTTTTCAATGTAACAAGACAAATCATTCCCCATATGCTTCGCAGAAGGAGAGGAAGAATCATTTCCATATCATCAATATCCGGGCAGGCCGGCAATCCTGGTCAAGTAAACTATTCTGCCGCAAAGGCGGGACTCATTGGAGCATCCAAAGCTCTTGCAAGAGAAGTGGGTAAACGTGAAGTACTCGTGAATGTGGTCGCTCCGGGCGTCATTGAAACATCCATGTCTGACAAATTGCCTGTCGAAAAGATAATCGATGAAATTCCATTGCATAGGTTGGGAAAACCGGAAGATGTCGCGGGAGCAGTTAGGTTTCTCTGCTCTCCCTGGGCAAATTACATCACCGGCCAAGTTATTGCGGTGAATGGCGGAATGTACTGTTAATGAAAAGATGCGTTGTCATAGGGGCGGGCATTTCTGGAATGTCAGCAGCCATTATGTTGGCCGAGCATGGGCATAATGTCACTCTGGTAGAAAAATCACAAAGTATCGCGCCACTTATTCGGGGTTTTGAGCGGGATGGCCATCATTTCGATACAGGTTTCCATTATGCACGGGGGCTTGAACCGCAGGGCCCCCTTGGGGGATGGCTTCGCGCGCTTGGCCTTGCCCTTCCCTATGGAGAATTTCCCATTGTGCATGAGTTGGCTAATACTCCGTGTGGTACATACCCTCTGACATATGATATGGAGGAATTGAAACAGGTTTTCCCTGAATCATTATCCGGTTATGAGGAATTCAATCAACATGCAAGAAAGTCACAAGATAACTCCCCATATATGTCCGGCAACGCGGCGCATTCCTTTTCAATTTTTCCCGGATCTTCGACAGGCCTAAAAGAATATTTTGACGCGCTCAAGATGAACGATATACTTAAGCTTGTTTTGAAAAGCCGTTCCTTACTTTACGGGGTGTCGCCGGATGAGGCGAGAGTGGAGGACTTCTTTCTTGTGTCTGGCGGCAATCTACAAGCCGCCCGCACAATTCCCGGAGGTGGAAAAACTCTGGCAGAAGCTTATGAGAAAAGACTTCGCGAACTTGGAGTTAAAATCCTGTGCGGAAAGGCAGTCAAGCGCATTCAGGCGGAAGCAAGATTCATAAAGGAGATTGTTCTCGAGGATAACATCCGGATTGAGCCGGATATTACGATTTTCACTGGGAACCCAAAACAGCTCGAAAAAATGATCTCAGGATGCGCCATCAAACCGGCCTGGTTCTCACATATAAGAGATATGCCTTCCACACCTGAACCTGTAATTCTTTACGGACTTTGCGACAAGATGATACCTCCGTCACATACATGGTATGTGATTTCCAACAGGGATGGCAGAATATCCCATGTTGAGAAAGATAATCCTACAATGGCCATCCTTACTGGACAAGAGGATAAATTCGGCTTCAAGCCATGTATGATAATGGGGCTCTCGCTCAGGAACGACAAGCCCAAAACCAATCTTCTTGCCTACGCATTGGAAAAAATGCCTTTTCTTGATGGACACTTTCAGCAAATGGGGTCAATCGGGGGAAACGCTATGCGCACTTTCATATACGGCTCAGATGGAAGCATGTATGGCTTTGCCCACAAGATGGATACAATGCCGATTCTTCCGATAACCAGGCTGAACGGTTTTTTCCTCGCCGGCCAAAATATCCTGCTTCCTGGAATATTGGGATGCATTGTAAGCTCGGCCATAGTCTGTAGTATAATAAATGGTGTGGAAAAAACATTGGAAAAATTTAAAAGATGCGTAAACGAACAGTGATTACAGGTACAGGTGCCATCTCACCATACGGATGCGGGACGGAAGTTATGATGATGGGGCTGGAAAACGATCAGTGCGCGCTCTCCATAATTCCCGAAGACATGAAGATTAATAATGTGGACTGCCATGTAGCCGGATTTGTACCCAAATTTGACTGCGAGATTCCGCGAGAACTGCGGCGCTCCATGTCTCCCATGTCCATATTTGCTTATCTGGCGGCAAAAGAGGCCGTCGAACAGGCGGGACTTGAGGAGGAGCAGGAGATGGGAGTCTGTATCGGCTCCACTATGGGTAGCGGGCAGGAGATCAGCGCAATATTCGATGAACTTTGGAAATCAGGAAATTTGGACAAGACCAAAAGTATGGCCTTTTTTAAAATAATGGCCCACACCGCCTCAAGCAGTGTCGCACACGCGCTCCATTTAAAAGGCAGAACAATCAACCCTGTTTCAGCATGTGCCGCGGGACTCCAGGCTATAGGTCTTGGGTATGAGGCTATCGCGTTCGGAAGGGAAAAGCGTATGCTCTGCGGCGGAACGGAAGAGTATTCATTCCTTTCCTCGGCGACGTTTGATAAAATTTATGCCGCTTCTTCCTCAAAAAACCCGGTCGAGGCGTCAATGCCTTTTGACAGTAGACGGAATGGAGTAATATGCTCCGAAGGAGCGGGTGTTTTATGCCTTGAGGAACTGGAGGAAGCCAAAAAAAGAAATGCCAATATTTTGGCTGAAGTCAAAGGTTTTGCGACTCTATCCTCTCCTTCTAGCATTGCCGCTCCAGATCCTGAAGCTGCTGGCGGTGGAGTGCGACGAAAAGGCAGTGCTGAC
>CAYNKM010000200.1:0-3860 GCA_964397795.1 uncultured Desulfovibrio sp.
CCAAAATGGACTTGTTCGCTTGCAATTATTTCCTGACGAACCTTCCACTCAAATGGTGGATGCCGTCATCTGGGTCGATCCAAACAAGGCTCTCATTAAACGCGTCAAGATAAATGATTTTTATGGCAATTCAAATGATGTAAACCTGATTTCAATTAAGCCTCAAAGCTCAATGCCAAAAGAAAAATTTAATTTCTTTCCTCCCAAGGGTGTTGACATAGAAGATAGAACGGATTCCGGACCGCAAGGTAAAGGTCTTTTTAATTAAAAGATCTTGTTGACTTGTTTTAGCTGATCCTTTACTTTCATTTTATGCAAAACATGACTAATTCCCTCTCCCTTAATATCATATGGTGGCAATTTATTAAATATCGTTGGGGAGAGTTTTAGTCTAAATTCTTTATAAACTGGATTTTCAGGCTGTCCCCGTGACAGCCTTTTTTTTGTCATTTATTTCTTCGGAGAACAAAATGGAAAAGCTTAAATTTAAACAAAAAACTCAATGGCTGCCAGCTGATTTGGATACTCCGATTAGTATTTATATGAAACTGGTGGGGCAAAAAGATGGAATCCTGCTGGAAAGCGCGGAAGTAGATGGGCGTTGGGGTCGCTATTCAATCCTGGCTTATAACATGCTTCTCTATATAAGCTGTAAGGATGGCAATCTGCATCTTGATATAAAACATGATTCTCTCGGCAGTCTGCGCCGATTATCCGGCAAGCCTTTTCTCGGGGCATTAAAAGATATGTTAAATCATATAGAAATAATAAGGGAAGGCAATAATCAGAACCTTCCGCCCATTACCCGCGCGCTGTACGGATATTTTGGTTTCGAGATGGCGGCCATTTTTAATCCTGTTCTCCAAAAACATATACCCCCACAAGAGGCTGAATGTTATCTCGCGTTTCCGGCATCTGTGCTTGTTTTTGATCATCTATATAACAGGTTATGCAGGCTGGATCTTGAGCTGGAACAGGAAGAAATAACAGTACAATCTGAACCTGTCCCCACAGAAGAGGATAAATTTCCCGATTTGGACAAGTTGCAAAGCAAACCTGACGCCCAGGGATACAAGGACTTTGTACAAAATATAAAAGAACGGCTAACCAATGGCGAAGCCATCCAGATTGTCCCCTCTACCCGCTTTTCTGTTCCTTTTGCGGGCAATCCTTTTAATCTTTATAGAAATTTGCGTAGATATAATGCCTCCCCCTATATGTTTTATATGCGTTTCCCGCATTTAACCCTTTTTGGATCTTCGCCTGAGGTAATGGTCAGATGCTCTGAAAATATTCTTCAGCTGTCTCCAATCGCGGGAACAAGACGCAGGGGTAAAAACGACCAGGAACATAATGAACTTGCCGCGGAACTTCTGGCGGATCCCAAGGAGCGGGCGGAGCATGTAATGCTTGTGGATTTGGGGAGAAATGATCTGGGAAAAGTGGCAAAAACCGGAACTGTTGTTGTGGAAAAAAGTATGGAAGTGGAACGTTTTTCTCATGTCATGCATCTTACAAGCAGTGTTGTGGCAATACTTGATACTGATGATAAAAAATATGACGCGGTTGACGTGTTGGCTGCTTCCTTTCCGGCCGGAACAGTATCAGGTGCGCCCAAGATACGCGCTATTGAAATAATAAGGGAACTTGAGAAGGAAGCCCGCGGACCCTATGCGGGTTGTATTGGCTGGATAGGACTGGATAAGGATAGCGTAAATATGGATTTTGGAATCACCATAAGGAGCATGTGGCTTGGGAATGGTATCTTGCAATGGCAAACAGGCGGCGGCATAGTCCATGACTCGAATCCCGATCTGGAATGGAAGGAAGTTTGTAACAAGTCTGCCATAATAAACCTTGCAGTATCTCGTGAGGAGGATTCTTATGTTCCTATTAATAGATAATTATGATTCTTTCAGCTATAACCTTGTCCAGGCCTTCAGGATGCAGGGAAAAGATCCTCTGATCCTGACCAATGACGATCCAGAGATCCTCAAGATAGCTCAGGATCCGGATCTCGAAATGGTATGTATTTCTCCCGGCCCTGGTCGGCCTGAAGATGCCGGTCTCTGTCCTGATTTTTTAAAGCTTTTACCTCCCGAAGTTCCCGTTCTTGGCATTTGCCTGGGTCATCAGCTTCTTGGACTGCACGCCGGAGTGGAAATCGGCCTGGCCCCTACTGTAATGCATGGGAAGGAATCAGAAATTATTCACGATGGGGAAGGTATTTTTAAAAATATTCCCAATAAACTCAAGGTTGGCCGATATCACTCTCTGACAATAAATTCGGGTAAGGAACCGGATTTGCCATTTACCATTACTGCCAGAGGTCCTGAAGGCGAGATAATGGCAATCCAATATAATGACAGGCCCTGGGTCGGCGTGCAATTTCATCCCGAATCAGTTCTGACTCCCGAAGGAATGAATATTCTGGCAAACTTTCCTTCCGAAATCTCCAGAAGAAAAACAGATAAAAACGAAATTCCCAAAATCCTTGAGCATTTGGCCCAGGGAAAAGATTTAAGCGCGGATATGGCTTCTTCAGCATTTTCCGCTCTTATGGATGGAGATTTGTCCCCCGCCCAGGCTGGCGCTTTTCTCACTGGCTTGAGAATGAAAGGGGAATCAGCTCTTGAACTTGCTCACGCCACAAGAGCGGCATTGGCCAGATCGGTAAGGGTCAAAGGCTTAAGGGGAGATTGCATTGATATTGTGGGCACAGGGGGAGATGGCAGAAATTCCTTCAATTGTTCAACCGCCAGCTCCCTGATTATGGCAAGCCTGGGATATAAGGTGATCAAGCATGGCAATAGGGCGGTCTCCTCAAAATGTGGAAGCGCTGATGCCCTTGAAGCGCTTGGAATCCCTTTACATAATGACCCGGAAAGTGTTCTGGAAATGCTGGAAAAACAGAATTTTGCCTTTCTCTTCGCGCCCTATTTCCATCCCGCCTTTAAAAATATTGGTCCATTAAGGAAAGAACTGGGTTTACGGACTCTCTTCAATATTTTGGGTCCCATGATAAATCCGGCAAGACCCAATCATCTGCTTATGGGAGTAGCCAGACAGGAACTTGTTCCACTGGTGGCGGAAACCCTTGTGCAAACTCCCCTAAAAAAAGCGGCGGTAGTTTGTGGCGCGGGGGGATATGATGAAATGACCCCAATGGGTCCGGCGGAAATTGCGATTATTGAAAATGGCAAAATAAGCTCTTTTATCTTTGACCCTGCAAAATATGATATTGAACCATGTTCCATAGAGGATTTGGCTGTTCACAGTAAGGAAGAGGCCGTAAGCGTTATCAAGGAACTTTTACAAGGCAGGGGATCCAGGGCAATGCTTGACATGATAAGTCTGAATACCGCTTTGGCAATTTTCCTGATGGAAGATATTGATATGGATCAGGCAATGATTAGGGCGATGGAGGCAGTTTATTCCGGATCCGGTATGAAGGTGCTAAAAAATGCTTGAAAAATTTTTTACGGCAAAACAAAAAGAGATAGACCAGTTGAATAAGCTGCGCTTCATGAATCAATTTCCCCTGCCTTATCAGGGCAAACGTCCTGATTTTATTGGCTCCCTCAAGCCTTCATTAAAAACCCCGGCTGTTATAGCCGAATTTAAACAGGCTTCCCCTTCCAGGGGAATAATTTGCGATTCTCTTTCTGTTGAAGATGTTACTTCCCAATATGTTGAAAATGGCGCAAGCGCGCTGTCCATCCTGACAGAAAAAGATTTTTTTAATGGGGATCTGGAATTTATTTCCAGAGCGCATGACGCGCAGAATCCTAACTTCCGCAAACCAATATTGAGAAAGGATTTTATTTTTGATCCAATTCAGGTTGAGGCGACTGCCGCAA
>CAYNKM010000201.1:0-3840 GCA_964397795.1 uncultured Desulfovibrio sp.
ATGGCGCCACCCATCTTCTGCGCCAGGGACTCTGGTTAAGTTTATCCATTTCTGTTATTTTGATGATCTTTTTCCAGTTTATTTCCTGGCATCTTGAGCTATTTGGCCTGGAAAAAAAGATGGCTGATCTGGCGGGTGGATATCTTCGCGCCCTTCTCTGGGGACTGCCCGGATTCATGTTTTTTGTTAATCAAAGAAGTTTTTACGAAGGTTTTTCCAGAACACGCCCGGCAATGATAATCAGTTTTCTGGGTCTTATTTTAAATGTTCCCTGTAACTATATTTTAATTTATGGAAAACTTGGCCTGCCGGCTCTGGGTGCTGTTGGTTGCGGCATCGCGTCTTCCCTATGTTACTGGTTTATGGCTCTTGCCATGATGTTTTATCTTTGCAGGGATAAGGCGTTTATTTCACTACATCCGCTTTTCTCATATTTTCAAAGCAAAGAAAATGCAAAAAAGGAAAAGCTAATTGACTTTGCGCTGATATGGCGCGCATTGAAAATCGGATTTCCCAGCGCGCTGGCGTTATTTTTTGAAGTTTCGCTTTTTGCCTTGAGCGCGATACTGCTTGCTCCATTGGGGACAGTGGTAGTGGCTGGTAATCAGATTGCCATGAATTTTGGCGCCATCCTTTTTATGATTCCCCTCGCGATCGGAATGACCGCGACAATAAGGGTGGGATACTGTATCGGAGCAAGAAAGGTCAGCCAGGCAAAACTCGCCACCTCAACAGGCATGATTCTGGCCATTTTTTTTGGGATTTTTACCTGTATTACTTCAATAATTTACAGATACCCCATTGTTCATATTTATAACAATGATCAGGAGGTTGTCGCCCTGGCTGCCAACCTTATGTTTTTTCTGGGAGCTTACCAGATTCTGGACGGTCTGCAGATGGTTGGAATTGGCGTCTTAAGGGGATATAATGATACCAGAATAATATCCCTTATTTGTTTTATCGCATACTGGATTATAGGTCTGCCTATTGGCTATATTCTGGCGAGAACGCATTTACTTGGATCTCCCCTTGGCGCGCAAGGCTTCTGGATCGCTTTTCTGTTCGCTCTGGGCTTTGGGGCTGTCTGTTACTGGTTAAGAATAAGATATCTTCATACCCTTTCTTCTGACGAGATCTTTTCCAGAGTGGGAAAATAATCGCGAAGACAGTTTATCCATTTTTTTTGGAATGTCTCGCAAGTTTCCAGGTAAGTTTGATAACTGAAAGCAATTCATTAAATTTGGGCTTTTTGGAAAAGAGATCGCTGGTGGCCTCAGGCCGGGTTAATGGCGCAAGAATCTGAATATTTTCTTCCCCCCTGTCTTCCTCATCTTCTGAAATATCAGTACTGGAAGATATATCAGCTTCAAACTCCATATCGTCATCCAGCATGGGAATTTTTTCTTCCTGCCTGATCTCAGGATGGCCTGAAGAATCAATTTTTTCTTCTTCCTTTCTGGCAAGAGAAATTTTACGATTTAATTCCCATTTTCTCTCCGCGTTTTTTTGCCTTTCTGTCTCCTCCCTTTCCCTGTTTAATAGATTCAGATTATGGGTAATCTCCAATTTGAGAATCCTGAAATCATCAGAGGCCAGAATTTCATCCAAAGCCCTGATCATGGCTTTTTGATCGGAGGCAAGAAAGCAAAGACGCGCCAGTTTGGAACCGGCCACACCTTTTGGAATAAGGGGAAGACTTTCTTGAATAATCTTCCCTGCTGTATTGTAATCGCCAATTTTAATATAGCGATGGGCCTCGGCCAAAAAGGGGTTCTTTGCGCTTTTGTCATGTTGCAAGAGACGGGCATAGGTATTTCTTCCCCGATTCCAGCGGCCGCTCTTGACAAAACTGGTCGCGGCATTCGCAAGAAGCTGCCGGAAATTAAGCAGGTCATTTGAACCTTTGTAAGCCGCAGCCATCCCCAGTTCGGCCTCGGCTTTCAAGCGGTGATCCTGTACCGATTTCTCAAAAGCGGAAATAGCCAGCTGCCAGTTGTGATCTTTTAAAAAACCCATCCCCATGTGAAAATATTCGTCTGTAGAATATTCCTGTTTTAAAAGCAGTCCATATGATTCAAGCGCTCTCTGAAAGTCCTGGATATCAACATCCTTGTTTGGCGGAGTATCGTTTTCAACAGAGTTTGCCTCCGCAAGAAGAGAGTTTATTTTCTTTTTTAGCGAATCCACGCTAAAGGGCCGCTGTAAAATTCCACAAAATTTTTTATTTAAAAATTCTATTCCGGCTTCCTGGCTGTTGTCGGGGATGAGGAGAAAGGGGATTTTTTTTAAAAGCGGGTGAGTGCGAATAATTGAGCAGAATTGATCATAGCGCATGTCAGCCAGACGTTCATGACAAATAACTAGTTGAACCTGTTCGCCATTTTCCGCATTTAAAGCGAGAAAACGGGCGGCTTCAATGCCCAACGTCTGGATTTTAATCTGATTGAAACCACACTCGCGCAGGGAGCGTCGATCAAGCTGGGCTAAATTTTCTTTTTCACATAATAAAAGTACTTGGAACATCTTTGGTTTTCTGAATAGGGTTGTAAAAAAAGTATTTATTAAATAAGCCGGATGGAAATTATTTTCAACAGAATTAACAAATTTCATCATAATTAAAGTTAAACTTGAAAAATTTATCTGGATAAAGACCCTTCTCAAGAAAATCCAGAAAAAATTTTTTGATTATTATTACTGTTTTTGGCGTTAGGATATTTGCCTAAATTATATTTTCCTTTATTAAATCTTAAAAAACAATATGACTTGTCAAAGGAGAGAAAGGTGAAAAAATTCTTTTATTTGTTATTTTTTCTGGTTTTTCTGGCTTCTCCCTCTTATTCTTTTGCGGATGAAAATACGGGAAATCCAGCAGGAAATCCTGTAGATCAGTTTACCGGAAAATACTGGATGGACTCTACCGCAGACAATAAGAAAGCCTATCTATTCGGAATTGAATCCGCTATCGCGGTGGAAAAATTTATTCAGAACAGTCTTGTAGCAAAACGGGCAAAGTCTGGCAAAAAACCTGTGTATACGTTATCGCCTTTTGAAAAAGGCTGGATGGAAGCATTTAGGGATGTAAGCAGGGAGCAGATTGCGGAAGAAGTGACTAAATGGTATCAGGACAATCCTGATAAGCTTGATCGATCCGTTTTAAGCGTTATCTGGTATGAACTTATTGTTCCCCGTATTAAACAGGAAAAAACAGGAAAATAAAGATGAAGAAACTTTTTATTTTTGGTCTTCTGTCCCTTGTACTTATTAGCGGAATGGCCTGTACAAATATGAGCAGAACCCAGCAGGGAGTGGCAAGTGGAGCCGCGCTGGGCGCTCTTGGGGGAGCTGGCATTTCAGCGATTTCAGGCGGTTATGCAGGTTGGGGCGCTCTGGCGGGAGCGGGTCTTGGCGCTTTGGCAGGTGGCATTGTAGGCCATCAGGAAGAAAATCGCTGGAATTAGCCCAATCCTTATATCTATTTTTTATTGCTAGCCATTTCAAATGAAATGGCTTTTTTTATGAAAGAAGCAGTTTCATATGCGCATAAGCCCGGGAAGTTGCCACGCGCCCTCTTGGCGTGCGCCTTATAAAACCTTTTTGAATAAGATATGGTTCATAAATATCTTCAATGGTGCGGACTTCCTCGGCACAGGCCACCGCAAGGGTCTTGATGCCAACAGGGCCACCATCATAATGCCTGATTAAAACTTCCAGAAGCTTGCGATCCATTTCATCAAGGCCCTGTTCATCAACATCCAGACGCGATAGGGCCAGGGATGCCTGCTCTTTGGTAATTACTCCCTCGCCATGAACCATGGCAAAATCTCGCACCCGTCTCAATAA
>CAYNKM010000202.1:0-3829 GCA_964397795.1 uncultured Desulfovibrio sp.
GCCTCATAAGTGAGGCTTGTGCCAGATACCCAAATGGCGGCTTGAGAGCTGTCTTTCAGGCTATTCAGGAAAAAGGTGGCAAGAAAAGATCAGAATCCACTTTTTACGCTGATTTTAATCCGAATGAATCCAGCCTGGGCAATCTGAAAGTTGCGGATTTTATGGCGGCAATGGAAATTACTGGCGAGTATGATGCCTTACGCTATATGGCGGCACATTTCGGCTTTACTCTCTCACACCTTTCCAGTGTAGAGCCGGATGCGCCCACTGTGGAAGCGGAGATGCTTCAGGATTACCCCGCATTGGTGGCCTTCCATGACGCAATACAAGCTTTTAGACGCGGTGAGATTCCATATGAGACAGTTCTGGCAAAAATGGACGGCGCCTTGCTGGATATTCGCCAGACAGCGGCAATGGCCAAAAGACAAAAGCAATAAATATAAGTAACAGATAAAAAACCCCGCCGAAGCGGGGTAGGCAAAACTTATGACCAGCAAGCCATTTTACAAAAAAGCCATTTTATTTCTTCATCCTGCCGGCAACGGCCAGGGCCTCTTTTGCCGTGTAAATGGCGCCCATGGCCATATAATTCAAATGCAAAAGCGTGTTGAAATAGTCCATATCTTCCTGTGTGAAGCCCGCATCTTTGGAAGTCGGACAACACTCCCACTTAATCAAATTGTAAGTTCTGCCAAGCTGCTTTTCCATCTGGGCCAGCTCTTCAATGATTTTCTGACGGAAGTTTTCCTTGTTGGAAGTTTCAATACGCCGCGTTTTTTCAGCGTTGGCGTAGATGGCCTTTTTTCTGGATGTTTTGGCTTCCGCCTGTTTCTGCAATTCCGCTTCCATAGCATTGAAGGCTTCAATGTACTTTACTTTCCATTCCAGCGCCTTCTTGCCGGTGAAGCCCATAGCCAAAAGAGAAAAGGCGTCACGGGTGAGGTGGTACATGGGCCGCTTTTCGCCTTTATCGTCAGTATATTCAACGAGGGAAAAATTTCCTTCGTTGAATTCTTGTGGCAGGTCAAAAATGAGCTTGCGGATCGCCTTCAATACATCCGCATGTGGCTTACCAAATTTTTCGGCAATGTCGAGCGAGGATACCTTGGGCTGGCCCTTGACAAGAGAGACAGAAACGGTGGGACTGATCATCAAGAAACTCCTTCTGGTCTTTTCGTGACCATCTTGCGCAATCCCCACAATGAAGATTGCCGGGTGCCGAAAACAGCAGAAGGAGCTGCGGGCTTATTCCCAACACGGGTATTTTATTCACCGCACACCCGGCAAAACAATAGCAATTTTTCCAATTTTCCGGCTTCCAACGGAAAAAGGGCGCAAAAAAAGCCAATGCTTTCGGGTTGGCGTGTCCGCCTTCTTGGGGTTTTCGGCCCCTTATGTGGGCACGCTAACAGCGTCCATGTGGGAATGTCAAGATTTTTGCTGATACTCTTCCATGCGTTTGGGCAGCGAATAGAGATATGTAAAAAGCATTTCTGCGAAATATACAGCCTGCTTTGCGTCTTCCTCAGTTACTTCTCCTCCATGCGCTCCTTCATTGCCTATATCCCGCAAATGGTGTGCCCAATCTCGTATGGCTGGAGGAATAAGCCGTTTCTCTTCCAAATTTTCTATTTTTTGATAGAGATTTCTACCCTCTGCGCCCAGCTCGTTGACAGCTTGTTCGATTCCCCTGCGTGCCATAATGCACGCACCTTCATAGTCAGCATCGCGTCCTTGTTGCAAATATCGTTTCGCAGATCGAAACGTATTCGCAATACTATCCGGCACACCATAAGGGGCAGAAATTATTTTAGGAATGGGAAAAAATCCAGAAAGGTGCTCGATATAGTGGCCTCCTGCCGAGAGCGGAGAGCTACTTACAGAACATGCTGGTAATTCACAATTACCACATACCCAAAGTTGATAGGCCTTATAAGAAAAATTTTCGTGATATTGGGCTATAAGCTGAAATGCAACATTTTCTACCCCGCAATGCGGGCAAACAGGACAAGCTAAAGTGGCAATATCCATACAAACCTCCACTGATTCAGATCCAGCCTTTTCCATCCTATCTGACAGGATTTTAATGGAATTGATGAAGAATGGCGACCCCCTTTCAGCCATCATACAGCTTTATGACGATGCGAAGGACAAGAGGACTTTCGTTTTTGCAATGGCTGCTACACTACTTCTACGGCATCGACAATGGCAAGCTGCAAGTCAAGGTTTAATATGAACATAGACATTCGGTTATCTGTAGGGTTTTGGCAACACCCAAAGACCTATCATATGGTAAAACGATTGAGCTAATCGTGGCTGGCTCTGGAGAAGTTCTCTCATACGCTATCGGAAAAGGATTTAAGGAATGAGCAATACTTTGACCAATTATGGCACCAGGAAATGTCTATGCTGTCAAAAGGCTTTTGAAGCGACTAGACCAGCTCAAGTAACCTGTTCTGAAAAATGCAGGATTGCCAGAAGAAAAACGCTGAAAAGGGAAAAAACAAAGTTCAATAAAGAATTGCTCTGGGCGAATCTGGAATGGGCAAATTGCAAGCTGGAAGAATTAATCAGCGCAAAAAAGAAAAATGGTAATTCCACAAACGCTGCTCATCCCCAGATACAACCACCTGCGAATGTGAAAGTGGAAAAAAGAGAATCAAAAAAAGCCTCTTCTGAAAAATTCCGTCATATCTGTGCCAACTGTGGAAGCACATTCAAGTCAGCTTACCAGGAAGACAGTTACTGCTGCGAGCAATGCGCCAAAGAAGCCACAGCATGTGGAATTGTATAAAAAATAAGCCCCTGCGGGAACAGGGGCAAAGAAATAAATCCGGTAAAGGATGAAGAAGTATGAGGAAGTATATGGAAAATCATAAAAATTGTAAAGTAAAAAATTTACATTCACATTATTCCCAAATTTTCGCGGGAGGTTGTCATGCGCTGGTTTAAACATATGACGGCTTCCGCAAATGATGAAAAGCTTGCCAGGTTAAAAGATGAATTTGGGCTTGAAGGTTATGGTTTCTGGTGGAGCGTTGTTGAAATTATTGCGGCAAATGTGGACGAATCCGGCCAAACTTTTGTGGAATTTTCCGCGAAAAAGTGGGGAAATTCACTCGGAATTTCGCCGAAAAAGTTCAGAATTATGGCGGAATTTTGTCAGAATATTGGGCTTTTTTTAATAAAATTAGCAGGGAATTACATTACGATAGATATGCCTAACATATTGAAATATCGTGATGAATATACAGAAAGGAAGGTTAAAAAATCGGGACAAAATCGGGACAAAATCCCACCCTCGCGCGCGCGTTTAACAGAAACAGATACAGATACAGATACAGAAACAGATATACCCCCCTATATCCCCCCAGGGGGAAAGGAGGAATTGAAGCAAGAAGTCTCTCAAATTTCTTCTGCTCCGGAAAAACCTCCAGTGCCGGATGATAGCAAGCTTCAAGACTTGCCAGGCATTGAGTTTCAGGAATTGCGGGAATTTTGGGACAAGGAAATGCGCTGTGAAGGGCCAATGGCAGGATTTCGCGAATACAAAACGCTCAAAAAGGCGCGAGATCAGACGGGTATGTCCTGTTGGCCCGGTCTTGGGGTAATTCTCCCCGATGTCGAACAGCGGAAAACAGCCGGTATCTGGAATCCTGGCTACGAGATAGGGCTAGGCCGATACCTGGCTGAAAAAACCTGGCTTGCGCCTGTTATACCACGCGCTTCACCCGCTCCTTTCCAAGCCGGAGAAAAACAGAGTGAGGGAGACAGGGCAGCCCAGAAAACATGGAAAAATTATCAGAACCTGATAGCGAAAGGGATTGTC
>CAYNKM010000203.1:0-2438 GCA_964397795.1 uncultured Desulfovibrio sp.
ATAAATATTTAAAGCCGATATCATAATATCCCGGAATTTAAATAACCACAAGAAACTGACTGCTCCGGCAAGTACGCCAGGAACAGGTTCGGCCTAATCCCGCACTGGTCATGGGAATAATGCCGCCATATGGAAAAATGGGAAAATGCTGGAATTGTTCAGGAACAGGACAGACATAAATATTACGATTCATCTGCCTATTTTGGCCAGACATTTTTATCTGCCGCTTTTCAGATTTTTCCGCGAATCCTTATGACGGGGTGTGGAGGATTGGGAATCGCTTATTGGCGCGTCTTTGCCGATTTTCTGTTATTTGACATTGACTGTAACTTTTTCCATGTATAAAATTTAAAAAGATTTAATCAGAAAAATCGTTTTCTCAGTTTTAAATAATACCCCGACATACAGATCCGCAAAGAGTGAGCCTTGATACTTTTCGACAAGCTGAAAGAAGCCGCCATTTCTGTAATTCCCGTAATGCTAGTTGTCTGGCTTTTACATCTCTCTGTCGCTCCCCTGGGCGAGAACCTGGGCCGCTTTTTAATCGGCGGCGTACTTCTCATTTTTGGCCTCGCGATCTTTCTGCTTGGAGCTGAACTTGGCATAGTTCCCATCGGCCAGCGGGCAGGATCCGCCCTTACCCAAAAAAGAAGTCT
Organism: uncultured Desulfovibrio sp.; assembly: GCA_964397795.1. GTDB lineage: Bacteria > Desulfobacterota > Desulfovibrionia > Desulfovibrionales > Desulfovibrionaceae > Desulfovibrio. The sequence goes on from CAYNKM010000203.1 coordinate 657, forward strand.
GACGCTGCTGCTGACCGCGGGCTTTGCAATCGGCTTTTTAATTACGATAGCCGAACCCGATGTGCATGTTCTGGCCCAGCAGGTAGCGTCTGTTGACCCTTCAATTCGGCCCATTCCCCTTATAGGCATGATTGCCATTGGAGTCGGACTTTTTGTCTCCATCGCCCTGGCGCGTATCATTTTTCAGATTTCCCTGCCTCTTCTTTTAGTCTTCTTTTATGCGATTGTTTTTGCCTGTGCGATTTTTACCGCCCCCGCCTTCCTGGGGATTTCCTTTGACGCCGGCGGAGCGACTACCGGACCCATGACAGTTCCCTTCATCATGGCATTGGGCATTGGCATAGCTTCAGTAAGGGCAAGAGGCCAGAATGACAGTTTCGGACTGATTGGGATCGCCTCCATCGGGCCCATACTGTCCATTGTTATTTTGGGACTGTTTGAGAAGGGTGGAGAAATTTCAGGGTCTGACGAAAGCGCGGAAGCCGCGAAGAGCCTTTGGGGACACTTCTGGAATCTGACGCCCGAAGTAGCCCAGGAAGTGGGAATAGCGCTTTTGCCTCTGGTAGGACTTTTTATAGTTTTTCGCCTTTTTCTTTTAAAGCGCATGACCCGCTACCGATTAATCCGTACCGCCGTAGGCCTGATCTATACCTGGATAGGGCTTATCCTGTTTTTTGTGGGAGTCAAGGGAGGCTTTATCCCCGCCGGTCACAGTCTCGGGCTTATCCTGGCGGGACATCCCCAAACCTGGCTTTTGCTCGCTACTGCCTTTACCATGGGAGCCCTGGCCGTATGCGCTGAACCAGCTGTCTGGGTTTTGACAAATCAGGTGGAAGAGATTTCCGGCGGAACAATCAAGAGCAAGGTTCTACTTATTTTCCTCTGCGTTGGCGTGGCTGTCGCCGTAACCCTCGCCCTGTTTCGCGTATCTTCCGGTCTTTCGCTGTGGTGGTTTCTGGCGCCCGGCTATATCATAGCCTTTTTGCTTACCCTTTACTGTCCGCCAATGTTCACGGCGATAGCGTTTGACTCTGGTGGAGTGGCAAGCGGGCCAATGGCTTCAACATTTATACTTTCATTTACCCTGGGAGCGTCCGCTGGCATGGGTGGAAATCCGATTCTGGACGCTTTTGGAGTCATAGCCCTGATTGCCATGACTCCCCTTATCGCGATACAGCTACTGGGTATAATTTATAATAAAAAAAGTCAGATTCGCCGGAGATAGACAATGACTCTCTGCGCCTACCTAATAATCACAGTTGTGCGCCGCCCCCGCGGGGAACGTGTTGTGGAAATTGCCCTTGACGCCGGGGCAACCGGAAGCACTGTCCTGTTTGGACGCGGATCATCCGGCAGTCGTTTTATGCGGATGATAGGTCTGGGAGATGCGGATAAGGAAATTGTTTTTACGCTTGCCTTACCAGACCAAATGGAATCTATCGTAAAGGCTATCCGTAATTCGCCGGAAATATGCAAAAAAGTTCCAGGAATTTGCCTGACCATTGATGTCTCGTCTTTTATGCGTTCCGGAACTACACAGACCTGTTTTTCTTCTGGAGATATTAATATGGCAGCAGAACATACGCTTATTTGTGTGATTGCCAATTCCGGCTATGCCTATGATATTACAAATGTGGCGCGAGACGCAGGCGCAAAGGGCGCGACAATTTTGCGGGCTCGCGGCACCGCAAATGAAAAGGACAGCAGTTTTTTCGGAATCACTATCGTTCCCGAAAAAGAGATGATACTTATTGTCACTGTAAGCTCCGATGCTGAGCAAAT
>CAYNKM010000203.1:2448-3822 GCA_964397795.1 uncultured Desulfovibrio sp.
CCGCAATTCTCCATTTTTATCCGAACCCGGCACAGGGATTATTTTTTGTGTTCCCGTTTCCCAGTTTTATCTGCTTGGCCCCAGGGAGGCCTGGACATAAGCACGTGTCTTGATTTAGCTCATCATATCCAGGTCCCGACAATCAAAGTTTTATGGCGCGATTAATAAATTTTCCTCAATTCTGACTGAATGCTCCATTAACAATTAAAAGATAAGTATATTTTTTATATTCCTGTTGCAATTTGGGCAAGCGTCCGCCAAAATTTGTCCATAACTTTTTAACTCCCTTTTTATGGGTGATTGTGGGAAAACTTTAGTCTATGAAAAAATTATCCTTATTCCTGTTTTTATTTACAATTTTTCTTTTCAGCAATGTTCAGGCCCAGGGGCCAAAGCTGGGGAGCAAGTCCGAAATGCCGCTTATGGACAAAAGCCAGGATTCCACTCTAACCAAATTAAAAAGTGAAGTGATTCCCAAATTTAGGCAATACGAATTTAAAAAAGACGACATAACCTTAAATTATAGCCTTTTTGCTCCCACAAAAATAGAAGTGGGCAAGAAGTATCCATTGGTACTATTCATGGCGGATGCCAGCGGTGCCGGAAAATCTGTACTCGCTCCGCTTGAACAGGGTTATGGCGCTCTGGTCTTTGCGACAAGTCAGGCCCAGGCAAACAATCCCTGTTATGTTCTTGTGCCCCAGTTTTCAGGAGTGGCTGTTAATGACTCCTATGAACATACCCCCGAAGTTGACGCCATTATGGATTTACTAAAAAAGGTGCTAAAGGAAAACGCCATTGATCCCGCAAGGTTATATACTACAGGCCAATCCATGGGCGGTATGATTTCCATGTATTTTAATATTACATATCCCGATGTTTTTGCCGCTTCCCTGTTTGTGGACTGTCACTGGGATACCTCAAAATTCAATGAACTTGTAAGGCATCCCTTTGTTTTTGTTTCCGCGGGAGACAAGGGCCCTTCCAGAAAGAACGTCAACGCCATTGAGGAAGCTTGCCGAAAAGTCGGAGTAGGCTATACCTGGGCGGAATGGAGCGCCCGCCTTCCCCTGCAAACGCAGGATGACCTGGCCAAAACCATGCTGGACAAGGGACAGCCTGTCAATTTGATCGGCTTTGAAAACGGAACAGTCCTGCCTGAGAACGGCAAGGGAAGCGAACATATGTATTCCTTTGACCACGCCTATCAGATCGCCCCGGTGAGGGAATGGCTCTTTAAACATTCCCTGGCAAAGCCGGCTCTTTGAAATTATCCCTCCCGTTATTAAATACTCTGCCCCCGCCTATCACGGGGGCTTTTTATTAAAAATACAGGGAAAGAAGCTTTCCTGCCATATGCAATTCATAAAATTT
>CAYNKM010000204.1:0-1126 GCA_964397795.1 uncultured Desulfovibrio sp.
CCTTTCATTTCAGTAAACCCTCAGACATGATTCCTGAATTGCAGGGACGCTTTCCCCTGCGGGTTGAACTTCAGCCTCTTGGCAAAGAAGAATTTTTCCGGATTTTAACAGAACCTGACAACGCGCTTACCAGACAATACAAATCCCTGCTTGAAACGGAGAATGTTGAACTGGACTTCACCCAGGATGGCCTTGAAGAAATAGCCTCATTTGCTGAAGACATCAATGACACGGCTGAAAATATAGGCGCGCGGAGATTATATACAATAATGGAAAAAATATTGTCGGACATATCCTTTTCCGCTCCCGACAGGAAGGGGGAGAAAATAAGGATTGATCAGCCTTATGTAAACGAAAAATTAAGCGATGTCAGGGATGATCAGGATTTAAGTAGATATATATTATAATAATCGAGATCCCAATTTTATTTGATGATTTTATATCTAAAAATATAAACAAGTTCTATTGCTTGGCGCTGATAACAGGCCGGACTTTATGAATAATCGTAAAGAAAATGCTTCTATCAATCAAATGTCGGGGAGAACGGGCTGATAATTTAAGCCGGCTTTTGCAAAGGGAACCTGATCATTTTCAGAGTTTTAATCTGGATTTTGCCCGAGCCCATGTTTTTTTTCCTGTTAACTCTTCTGAAAAATCAGAAGCCTGCCTGTTGCTTATTCCCAAGTATCCCAAAAAAATCGGCTATGAAGGAGAGAGGCGTTTTGCCAACATGCGCCCATTCTCTCACCCGGCCCTGATGGCGCAAGCAATATCTCAGGTATATGATTTTGCCCTGGGTGGGGCCAGATCTGATCCTGTGCAAAGGCCGTTACAACTCAAGGCCGAACTCTCGCCTTTTTACCCTGAATGCTCCTCCGACTGGCTCAAAAAGGTATTTGAACCGCTGGGCTACAAGGTTGACTGGCAGGAAAATTTATCTACCAGCTGTTTTCCCAGTCGTAAAAATTCCTGTAATTCAGTATTAAATATTGAAGGGCGCGTTACCCTCCAGAACCTGCTTGAACATTTATATATCCTTCTCCCTGTTTTTGACAGCCAGCATTATTATGGGCAGGATGAAGACATGCTTGAAAAATTTGTCCGGCATTCTAAAACATGGCTGTAC
>CAYNKM010000204.1:1136-3811 GCA_964397795.1 uncultured Desulfovibrio sp.
CCAAATAGCTTGTCAAAATGGTCATTTAGATATAATTCAATTCCTATTTGAAACTACACCGGCAGTAAAAGAAAATATCGATATGCACAAATTATTTAACCAAGCCTCTCAAAACAAACATTTCGATATAGCTAATTTTATAATTGATAATTTTTTTGGGCAGGATTTGTCATTGCAAACCCGGGCCAGGGAACTTTTGAAAATATCGGAAGACATTTCTGGTGAACAATTGGGGGATTTAAAAATTAAAGCTGTACTTGAAGAAATCAAGGCCTGTAACGCCGGCTCTCTTGTTGATTTGGGCTGTGGCAATGGGGATTTGCTTGCTGCCGCAACCCATGTCAAGAAAATAAAAAAACTTGCGGGAATTGATGTTTCAGCCCAGACACTGCAAGAAACTGCGGCAAGGCTTGAAAGGCTTGCGCCTCATAGATCAAGAATATTCGCGAGTTCCCTGCTCTATGAAGATGATCGCCTTTCAGATTATGAGATTGCGACTTTATGCGAGGTACTGGAATATTTTGAATTTGAGCAAATACGGACAATAATGGAAAATATTTTTGACAATATTAATCCCGCCATTTTGATTATAACCACCGCAAACCGCGATTATAGTGAAAAATGTTCCCTGAAGGATTTCAACCGTCCGCTTCACCGTTTTGAATTTGGCGAGGAAGAATTCAAGTCCTGGGCGCTAAACATTGCCGACAAATTTGGATATTCTTTTACATTCAATAATATTGGTTCTGCTGATGAAATTCCAAATTCGCCTCTCCTTATGGGAGTTTTTAAAAAATGCGAATAACCCTTCCCGATTTTGGAATTGTCGCCATGATCGGCCCTTCCGGAAGTGGGAAGAGTCATTTTGCCAGAAAGCATTTTTTACCTACAGAAATACTGGAGTCCGATTTTTTCCGCGCGATGGTGAGCGATAACAGTCTGAATCAGTCCTCAACTAGCGCGGCTTTAGACTGCCTCTATCAGGTGGTGGAAAAAAGGCTGGATAACAGAAAGCTGACAGTGGTGGACTCGACAAACTTAAGCGGGCATTCAAGAAAAAAATTACTGAAATTTGCCCGGCAAAATCATATCCCCGTATGCGCCATTGTTTTAAATATCGGCCTGGATATTTGTAAAAGACAAAATGCCCAGAGGCGGGAAAAAGTTCCCGAATCTGTTATTCATGAGCAGTGCCTAAAGCTTCGCCACATCCTGGCTAATCTTGAAAATGAAGGCTTTGATTACATTTATACATTAAATTCCCGGGAAGAAATCGACCAGGCCGAAATTATCCGTCTCCCGCTCTTACCCGACAAACGTCATTTGGCCGGACCGTTTGATATAATCGGAGATATTCACGGCTGTTTTGAGGAAGCCTGCGAATTGCTGGCCAAACTGGGTTACAGGGTTGATACCGAAAAATTTTTTGCAATTCCTCCAGAAGGACGCACGGCCATCTTTTTGGGAGATCTGGGCGATCGCGGTCCGGACAGTATCTCGGTTTTCAAGCTCGCCATGAATATGGAAAAATCGGGTTATGCAATGTGCCTGCCCGGTAATCATGAATACAAGCTTCTGCGTTATCTTGAAGGCCTCCCCATAAGAATTGGCAAGGGGATCAGAAAAACCATAGACAAATTGAAAACTGAACCGCCGGAATTTGTGGAAGAACTTAAAAAATTCCTTCAGGGCCGGATCAGTCATTTCGTACTGGATAACGGCAAGCTTGTCTGTTCGCATGCCGGCCTGCCGGAAAAACTTCAGGGCCGCATTTCCCCCGTGATCCGCGATTTTTGTATTTTTGGATCTTCCACCGGTGAAAAAAATGAATATGGACTGCCAGCTACTCCGGACTGGGTAAAAAATTATCGCGGGAAAGCTTTGGCAGTCTTTGGTCATTACCCCAAAGCCAATGTGAAATTTTATAATAATACCATTGATCTTGACAGTGGCTGCGTTTTTGGCGGAGAACTTACCTCCCTTCGCTATCCCGAACTGGAACTGGTATCCGTCAAGGCCCATAAAATTTACAAGGAAACTTCCTATCCAATTCTTCCAGTCAGGGAAGCTCCCTATCTTAATATCAATGACGTCCTCAATAAGCGCGTAATCACAACCAGCCTGATCCCCGAAATAATTATTGAAGAAGATGCCGCGCTATCAGCCCTGGAAAAAGTGAGCCGCTTTGATCTATCTCTTTCTTCCCTTATATATCTTCCTCCCAAAGATACTTATTGCAAGGCAAGCGATGATTATTCAGAAAGACCCGAAGAGGATTTTGAGTATTATAAAAAGACCGGCCAAAGCGTAGTATTCTGCCAGGAAAGACATATGGGTATAAGGGGAGTGGTTATAGTCACAAATAGTAACCAGGCTAATGCCCGTCTGGGCCTCATGCCTGAAAGTCCCGGAGTTATTTATACGAGAAGCGGCAGGCCTTTCCTTGAATATCTCTCCTTGGAACAGGAATTATTGAAAAGTCTGAAGCAGGCTCTTTTTGCGAATAATTTCTGGGAAAAATACCAGACTGACTGGATTTGTCTGGATTGTGAAATCCTGCCCCTGTTCCTCGATACTGAAAATCTGTGTCAAAACCGGATGGCAATTTTCGCGAAAGCCATATTGTCAGAAGTAAATACAGCTTTAAATAAGCTCGCCACCTATAATATAAGTCT
>CAYNKM010000205.1:0-3808 GCA_964397795.1 uncultured Desulfovibrio sp.
CCTCGAATTCCTCGGTGTAGTTGCCGCCGTAGGAGCGCGCCTGGATGGTCACGGTGTAGCTCTCGCCCTGCTTGAGCTTGAGCTCGGGGAGCACGAGGTAGTTATTGGCCTTATCGAGAGCGGCAATCTGTCCGCCGCCATCGCAAATCACGGCATTGGTAGTGGCCTTGTATATTCTGCCAAAACCGCCAGTCGCAATCAGCGTCGCGCGCGCGACATAGGCGACAAGTTCGCCAGTTCGCAGATCGCGGGCAATGACGCCCATGCAGCGCTCTCCGTCATGGATGAGCGCTTCGGCCTGCATCCTGTCATGAACTTCGACACCCAGCTGGAGCATGCGGTTATCAAGCGTAAAAAGAACGGCATGACCTGTTCCATCTGAAGTATAACAGGTGCGCCATTTGGCTGTGCCGCCAAAAGCGCGGGAATGGATCAGACCCTCGTTTTCCTTCTTTTCGGTGGCCTGAAAAGGTTTGCCGCCCTTGAAATAAGTATGTTCTCCAGCCACAACCCGATTCCAGGGCACGCCCATCCAGGCCATCTCACGCATGGCAATGGGAGCGGTTTCAGCAAAAAGGCGGGCGACTTCCTGATCACAGCCCCAGTCCGAGCCCTTTACCGTATCATTAAAATGGATTTCAGGACTGTCGCCTTCACCCATGATTGAATTGCCAAGAGCCGCCTGCATACCCCCCTGGGCGGCGGAGCTGTGGGATCTGCGCGGCGGCACAACACTTAGGCAGATAACTTTATGTCCAGCCTGGGCCGCTTCCACTGCCACCCTCTCTCCCGCCAGACCCGCTCCGACGGATAACACATCTGTATAATATACTTGCATCAGATTCTCCCTGTTTTTGGATAAGTCAGCTTGATGTGAATCGGGACGGGAAGCCTAACCGTAAAACCAGACTCTTGTCAGACTGCAAGTTCCAAGCAAAAGATAGCAACCCATCAGGATCCATATAAGCTTGCGCCAGAATAGGCGCGCTTTTTTGGAGATAAAACCGTATTTTACGCCAATTCTGTATAATCCAATACCTGTATGCAAAATGGTGCAGGGCAAAAAGACCACATAAAAAAGAATCCAGCCATGGTGCAGGCGTTCGTAGCTTTTTTGGACTTCAATGGGCAGATCGGTCATGACTCCGTATATATGGAAAAATGCGCCAACCAGAATAACAACGCCTGTAACGACCTGGACAAGCCAGAGAGAAGTGTCCAAATCCTTGAGGGCCATGCTATGCTGGGTAAAAATCTGCAATTCGCCGGAACGGAATGGCATTTTGCGGGCGGCTATCCAGAAATGAAAGACGATTACAAGCAGAATAAAGGGAGCCACAAGCTGGGCTACGTAGGTTTCCTCCATTATCCAGCCAATCCAGTTGGTGATGCCGGGACTTATGACTACGGTGCCTTCCAGAACAAGATGGACACACACAAAAATGCCCAGGATCGCGCCTGAAACGGCCTGCCAGAAATCAAGACGGGAAAGGATTTCCCTGGGGTTTTTCACATATGATGCGGGGGCGACGTCCATTGTTACTCCTTATATTTTACGGTATGGTTTCTGTCCAGCTTCATAATAATTACAGCCATCGCTATCGATCACCACAATGGCTGGGAAATCTTCCACTTCCATTTCCGCAAGGGCTTCGGGGCCAAGTTCTGGCCAGGCCAGAACTGTATATTTTTTAATACTTTTTGCGATAAGCGCTCCCGCCCCTCCAACCGCGGCAAGATAGGGGACACCGTGTTTTTTCATGGATTCCACAACTTCCGGCTTGCGATAACCTTTTCCGATCATTCCCTTAAGGCCTTCATCCATAAGACGCGGCGCGTAAGCGTCCATTCTGCCTGATGTGGTTGGTCCGGCTGATCCTATGGGCTGGCCAGGTTTTGCTGGGGCTGGCCCAACATAATAGACAACCTGACCTTTGAGATCCACTGGAAGTTTTTCTCCCCTGTCCAGACATTCCACCATCTTTTTATGGGCGGCGTCACGGGCGGCCAGAATTTTTCCGGTTATGAGGACGCTATCCCCTGCCTTCAGACTGCGCGCGGTTTCATCATCGAAAGGGGCGCGGATTTTTTTCGTTTCGGACATATGTGCTCCTGACATCAAAGTTCGGTTTCAGCATGCCTGGCCGCATGGCAATTAATATTGACCGCGCAGGGCAGGGAAGCGATATGGGTGGGCGCCCACTCCACATTTACTGCCACCGCCGTATTCTCTCCTCCAAGTCCCTGGGGTCCGATGCCTGTTTTATTTATCATTTCAAGAAGCTCATCTTCAAACTGGGCATAGCGGGGGTCGTGGTTATGGGTCCCGACGTCCCGCGCGGCGGCTTTTTTGGCGCATAGACAGGCAAGCTCCATATTTCCGCCAAGCCCCACGCCCACGACCATTGGAGGGCAGGAATTCGGACCGGCCGCCTTGATAGCGTCAAGAATGACCTGGCGTACGCCTTCTATGCCATCCGCCGGCACGAGCATTTTTAAAACGCTCTTGTTTTCACTGCCCGCGCCTTTGGGAGCAAGCCGTATTTTTATTTTATCTCCCGGGACAATGCGGGTATGGATAATTGCCGGAGTGTTGTCGCCGGTATTTTTACGCTCAAAAAGCGGTTCCGCCACGGAAGATTTGCGCAAATAACCGTCAACATAGCCTTTATGGATGCCGTCGTTTATGGCCTTTTCAAAATCGCCATCCACAATATGCACATCCTGGCCTATATCCACAAAGACCACCGCAAGACCGGTATCCTGGCAGATTGGCGACATTTCCTCACGGGCAATCCGCGCATTTTTAATTAATTGCGACAAGATTTCCTTGCCTACCGGAGAAGGCTCTTCCTTATAAGCTTTTTCAAGCGCCTGATTCATCTGCTCCGGCAGCTCGCAGCAGGCTTCAATTGCCAGTTTGGCCACTGCGTCAGTTATTTCCCTGGCCGAAATTTCCCTCATATTTTCCTCCTGATCAACAAGGTTAGATAAACTATCCCGACTCCAGTAAAAAATCCTCTTGTAATAAAAAATCTTTCTTTTAAACAGTAATAATGGATATCAAAAGATTGAGAAACCAGAAAATATTGTTTGTCTAATCAATCAATTTATTTTTATAAAGTCTAATGCGCTTTTTTTCACAAGACAAGAGAAAATTTATACCTTACAGACTTGCTTTTATTCCCGCAAATTATTAAGGGCTATTGCAGATATTGATAATCTTGCTCCGCCCTGTCCTGACAGGGTTATCCCGATTTAATATGGATGATACCATCTGGAATATGCTCAAACCGGCATCCTTTCAGGAAAGTTCCGGAAGAATACAAATTTCGGCTATTCTTTTCCATCTTGGGAAAGATTTGCAAATACTTCTATTGGGTGGCCAGCCCCATCTGGGGGCCATAGCTGCGGTTTCTCCTGGTGAAGAGTGGATATACCGGCAAAAAGATCATATGGATTTTTTGCCCGCCCAGGAAATGGCCCGCACAATATCAAAAGCGCTTGATTTACGGGTCGGCATAAGCTGTGGAATCCATTTTGACGGGATAAGCAGGGAAGAGATAGAAGAATGTCTGGACTTGTGCCGTCGTCTGACATACAGGATTATTAATCATATTTCAGACTGTGACAGGAGAAACCATGCTTGATATAAAGGAACTGGAAAATTTTGAAAATTACCTGCGCTCGGGCCAGCTTGAAGAAAATTTCATGCATGCGAGCGAAGAAAAGCGCTATCAAATCCTGGAATTACTGGTGATTCTTATTGACGAATACGACAAACCTTTGTTGGATATTCAAGAATATA
>CAYNKM010000206.1:0-3793 GCA_964397795.1 uncultured Desulfovibrio sp.
GGAAACACCTTTTTTCTATTAAATATCTAAAAAATCAATGCCGACAGAACCTAAGTTCAATACCCATTATATGGATTTGCACCGCCTACAATTCATTTATGGCAGCCCGATGCATTTTTCCTACATGGTTGTTTGCACTTCTGCCTTTTTCCATGGCGCCCCCCTGGTTCATGTCGGTTTTCGCCTCCGATTTTGGACGCCACATCTCAATGGCGACACTGGAATATGTTTTTTTTATGGGCGCTTCAGGAAACCGCCCGCGAATCGCCTGCAGCATGGCTTAAAAACCTGCAACAAAATTTGTCAAATCAGGCCGATTATAGAATCGGGGTAATTGGCGCAATATTTATATATGCCACTTCATGGAAACTCATGCATTGGGTACCAATAGGTCAACCCATTGTGTACTGGTCCGGTATTCCTGATTTTTTAATTTACCTTTTCAGGTAATATTATGGAAGCTTTATAAGGAAAATGTTATTTTGTTGGTATTGTCGCAAGGTCACCACATTTTTATATTTTTTGATAAATTGACAGAGAGGTTATTTCATTTTCCAAAGTTGAAACATGGCCCGCTTAAAAATAACATCCTGGCTTTTTCCCACGGTGGCCGGCTTTGGCCTTTTCGCACTTTATGTATATCACAGAATTTCCCGATTTTTCGCAGATGAGAAATTTTAATACGTCCTGGATTATTCTGGCGATACTTGCGCAGGGATGTTTTGCCATATCTATATTAATCGAATCAGGCGCTGTCATGGTAATTTCTGCCCTCCTGATCTTGGCAGGTCTGGGCTTGGTCCTTTTATCAGGCAAAAAATTTTTTCTTCTTTTTGAATTTTTATTTCAGACCATGGGCTTTTGAAAAATCACGCTTTCTTAATGGCAAATTCAACTAGCATCTGGCGCCCATTTTACTTTCGAACAAAATTTATGTCTGGTTTTTATGCCAAGCATATTTAAATTTTTTGTGACAGCTTTTGCCACTCTAGCGTATTTTCGAGTTCTTAATCTGGACGTTTCTTTCTTTATCATATTTTTCGCATTGCCCCCAAGCCAGTTCATTTTCGCATTTACTCGCGGGGGTCCTGGAAGTTTGAAATGGGGTGGCTGGGGATACTGGGGACTTGTGGTTTTACCAATATTGCTCTTTTTTTATTTCCCAAAGAATTTGTTCTACAATGGGCTTGCTCGTATGGGGGATAATTGCTTTTGCCAGGTGAAGAGTCTCGCCAAAACCGTGAACACAAAATTCCAGCGTTTCAGCAAAAGCTGACCAATTGCCACAAATAAAATTTCAATGAAGGCGCCATAATGCAAAAAACACGATGCGCGCTCATCGTGCCAGTTTATAACGAGGAAGACGCAATTCCCGTTTTTGTTGAGCGCGTTGGCAGCCTGTTTTTAGCTTATCCGGAAATTTCTCCGGCCATGATATTTGTCGATGACGGAAGCTCTGACAGCACGCTGAACGTTCTTCTCCAGTTGCAACAAACGGGAAAACGTATCACTATCGTCGAATTGAGCCGGAATTTTGGCAAGGAAGCCGCTCTTACCGCCGGGCTCGCCGTTTGCGGCGAAAATTATGACGTGGCCGTGCCAATCGATGTCGATTTGCAGGACCCGCCGGAGCTTGTTCCCGAAATGATCAAAAAATGGCGGGAAGGTTTTGACGTGGTTCTGGCGCAGCGCGCATCAAGACAAAGCGACAGCTTTCTCAAGCGGCTCACCGCAAAATATTTTTACAGCTTTATCAATCATATTTCATCAGTGAAAATTACCCCCAATGTCGGCGATTATCGGCTTCTGGACAGGGAGGCAGTCAGGGCCATCAATTCATTGCCGGAATCATGCCGCTTCATGAAAGGTCTTTTTTCATATATAGGCTTCAAAACCGCCATTATCACCTACACAAGAGCGCCGCGATCTGCCGGACAAAGCAAATTCGGCTACTGGAAACTGTGGAATTTCGCGCTTGACGGAATAACAAGCTTCAGCTCCGCGCCCCTGCGTGTCTGGAGTTATGTGGGCGCCCTCATTTCAATTTTTTCCCTGCTGGTCTCCATGTTCTTTCTTTTCAGGACGCTCCTGTTCGGGGTGGATGTGCCAGGCTATGCGTCGCTGATAGTGGCGACGACATTTCTGGGCGGCATTCAGATTTTGGGCATAGGGGTGCTTGGCGTATACATTGGACGCATTTTTGTGGAAAGCAAAAACCGTCCGGTCTATTTTATCCGCCGCATCATTACTCCAGAAGAGGAAGACAAAGAGGGATAGTCCATATTTCCGAATGTCATGCCTGTGTTATTTTAATTCGCCCATTTTTTCGTTAACCTCAAAATTGGTGGCCACTGACCATGGCAGAAAAAAAACGAAGACGCAGCTAGAGCCGCGGTTAAGGTTATTGGAAGCCATCCCATAAATGGTGCAAATTTTTCTCCCTTTCTCATCTGCCATGAATATCTGAAAAACGTTCTTTGCAATATCCAACCCGATAAAGTATGCTTTCTGTATAGCCCGCTTCCTTTTTTGGCACTTCTTTTTGAATGACGCCGTTGAGGTTAATAGTTTATGTACCAACCCTGGCGGGTTTAAGAAAGCGGGTCTATCCCATCATTTATGAGATGGCTTCTACGGCGAGATAGCACCGCGATATGGGACCAGCTCAAGCGGGTTTTCTGCGGCTAACAAAAACAAGCAGGCCGACTTTATTCCAAGATCCTGGATTAAGGCCACCCCTTAGTCCAAGAAAACGGCTTTTCTTGGATTAAGCGACTTCCTTAATCCAAGAAAATGGAATTAATCATTGAATAGCTTGAAATAATTGGCGAAAATAAACATTCTTCCCCTCTGTTGCCCTGTCTGCTTCTCAAGAATGCCAAGTTTCACCAATTCATTGATCAGATTATGCGCTGTGGAATGGCTGAAGCCCAGCTCTGCCTCCAAAACTCCCGCATTCACCAGAGGGTTTTGATATAGATATCGCATAACAATTTTCGCATTTGCCATACGCTTGCCCAGTGAAACAAGCTTTGCATCAGTTTTTTCCCGAAGCTCCAAAATACTTTTGAAAACCTCCCTGCCTTTTGTGGCTGTCTCCACAATGCCTGTCAAGAAAAAGCACACCCAGTGAGCAAGGTCATTATTGGTTCTAACACGCGTCAGGGCATCATAATATGAAGCGCGGTTTTGCTCAAAAAAGGCTGAAAGATAAAGTGATGGTTTATTTAGAAGTTTTTGATCCACCAGGTACAGAGGGATAAGGAGACGACCTATGCGGCCATTCCCATCCAGAAAAGGATGGATAGTTTCAAATTGATAATGGGTAAGAGCAATGCGAATCAAATGTGGCACTGTAATTGAGTCATTGTGCCAGAAACGCTCCAAATCCCCCATAAGTTCTGGAACATTTTCCTGATGTGGCGGAATAAATGCCGCATTGCTCAAATTACTGCCACCGATCCAGTTTTGACTGGTACGGAACTCTCCCGGTTGTTTATGTTCTCCTCGTACTCCCTGAAGTAAAATTTTATGGGTTTCCTTGAGCAAACGATTGGATAGAGGCAAAATGGAGAGACGCTGGATGGCGGTATTAATCGCTTCAATATAATTTATAACTTCTCTCCGGTCATCGCGACGTTCTGGACTTACATATTCCTCTTTGAGTAGTACTTCATCCATTCCAGTTTGTGTGCCTTCAATTTTACTGGACGTCTGAGCTTCTTTAAGGACACTCATCTGGATAAAGCGATCCACATCAGGCACAATGAGAGAAAAAGCGTCCAGTTGGCCC
>CAYNKM010000207.1:0-3788 GCA_964397795.1 uncultured Desulfovibrio sp.
GGTATCTCATATAATGGCGAAACCACCCGGAAGTCGCGGCCATGATTTGTCCTTTTCGTGAAATACTGAAATGTGCTATTGAAAAGCATCGTTGATAATATTAACTTTAACCAGGATCTATTTTTTTATGTATTTCCTATGTAAATCCATAATTATATATTGTTTAACAGAAGCCATCCTAAAAATTGCCTATAGCGCCGGACAGGAGTCTGCGCGGCGCTATAAATGCAGTAAATGAGCCAAAAATAACGCTTCTGGCGAATAATTTTCCCAAATCAAATAAAAATTTGATTTTGGGACATCTTGTAGAATGCCCGGGAAGCGCCTAGGAAGATTGCTTCCCAAACATATGCGCTACCTTGTGAAATATTGATTTAAACGAGGGGACCATGTTGGGTCTGCGCCATTCAAGCCATGTCGGAAGAGATAGCCAGGGCAGGCGCTTTTTCCGATAACAGTTTAATGCCGCCAAAATTCCGTAAAAAACAATTATGCCAATTATGCCAAAAATTAAAAGCCTGAAATCCTGGGGAAGCAAACCCATTAGATATGGTCCCGCAAAACAAGGCGCGAGTGCAAGGTAGAGGGAGCTTAGAGGATTTTGATTACTGCACCAGATATATGCCGCCAGGCCGTTTATAGACAAGACGTATAATAAAAAAGGCCAGTATTCATGTAAAACCCTTGGATTAGTCCAGCCATGAAATACTTCAGAGATTTGAGAGGCAAGTTCGTGAAAATCAAGCGCTCCAAGCAAATAAAAATTCCAGAAATCGAATATGGTACCATTTATATACTCATAGTCGGAGTCTGGAAGTATAAGACAAATAAATATAAATGTGTTATATACAGTCCAGCTTATGACTAGAAAAAGCAAAAAATGGTATAATGCGCGCAGGATTCTCATTTCTTAATTTTCCAGCATATATTGCCATCAATCATTTTCCTGCCCATAAATTCAAGCTCATTTTTAGGTATCTCATATAATGGCGAAACCACCCGGAAGTCGCGGCCATGATTTGTCCTTTCCGCAAAATACTGAAATGTGCTATTAAAAAGTCTCATATCCATTGGTCTGATAATTGAAAAATCTCCATTTTCCAAATCCCAGTTGCCAAGCCATTCAATACCTTTGAAATCAAAGGAGTCGTTTACGAAAGAATAGGCATTGGTTATGCAGATAAAATGTTCGCCATCGCCAGCTGGCTTGGTAAACCCCTTGGCAAGCGCTCCGAGGGAATAATTGCCGAGGGCCTGGAATTGGGGGATATAGGCAGTATTGGGTTTGTAATATTCATGCTCTACAGGTGTATTCTGATGGGCCGCGCTGTGCCAGTCAGAAGGATGAGCGCTGGTGAAATCAAAGTATTCCCTGCCATCCGTAACTAGCTTCGCTTTTTTCAGCCTTTTTTCAATGACCTCCCTCGCCTTGTCATTAAAGAAATTTTGTAAATGTGTTTTATGGGCTTCATTGCCTTTCTGGTAATCGAGAATCATGTGATATGGATAATAAAGTACGTTGGTATTGGGCTCGGCAGAAACCTCTTCACCCAGCCAGAGATAGAAGCTGTCCCTTAAAAATTCCAGATTAAACCGCTTTACATAGTCTTTCTCACGCTCAATCATCTTTTCAACGAGCTTCGGCATGAGCAGAACCCTGACATCATCCATAAGCGACATGGGTGGCAGATCCCTTACATACTTATATAAGCGGTCGTAGTTTTCCCTTGCAATCAACAGCAGTTCGCGGTTTTCCCGTTCCATTTTCGCGATTTCAAAGGCTTCGCGTATGTCTGCCTCTTCATCAGAAATATAGGGAGACTTATAAGGAATCCAATCCTGGCTTTCATGTCTGGTTTTTGACGAAATGGGCCTTCCATTCAGCAAAGTTGTGGGAAGAGCCCTGTGCTTCTTCAATGCGCCATGCAATATAGAGCGATTCAGGCTGGTATTTGGCATGCCTTTTGTTTCTTGTAAACGCAGCAAATACGGAGGGGAAAAATAATCATAGAATTCAGCTAGATCTTCAGGTTCAATTAGATCTTCCAATTCAGGTAGGCATTCAGAAAATTTCATTTTAATTCCTCTTTAAAGGTTAATATTGTATCCCCACCTAAATCTCCCATTTCCCTCCGTTATTTTAAATATTATAATATATACCTATGAGAGAAGCAAGTATTTTATCGCTATATTTAAAAACGGATGTATTGTAGATAAAATATTTGTTTAAAAGAGGGGCGCAAGGAATTGTGGAAAAGAAATATTGAAAGATGTCTCCCACCGAAATCAAACATAAATTTACCATGGCTACATGGTAAATATCATAAAAAGAAACATCACAGAATTGAAAACATATTTTTGCCAGGCTGAAAGACTCAAAAGGCATCCCATCGGGTATACGCAGATATGGGCAGGCCATTATATTGTTTGTAAGCTTAACTTTAATCAAGTTCCATTTATAATGTATAAATTCCGGAATATAAAATATATATTCAGGGCCAGATTTCTTTCTGGCCTTTTTTATTTAATTATTTTGAACTTGACGGATTGTCTTGTTGAATATAATTTACGCTTATGCTTACAGTACTTACTTATATTGGCTTAATTGCCGGAGTTAATTGGCTTTTTGATGTCACGCCCCTGATTCAGCTTCCCAGCGGGGATTATTGGCCGCCCGCTGCGTTGGTTGTGGGCTTTGTTTTTGTGGTAAGGGATTTTGCCCAAAGGAAGGTAGGCCATAATATTCTCTGGGCCATGCTGGCTGGAATTATTATAAGCTGGTTTATGGCAAGTCCTCAACTGGCCCTGGCAAGCGCGGTTGCCTTCGCGATTGGCGAATTGGCTGACTGGGCTTTATACTCATTTACCAAAAAGCCCTTTTCAAGCCGTATACTTTTATCAAGTATTATTGGCGCGCCCCTGGACAGTTTTGTATTCCTGTATCTGGTTGATTTGGCCACACCGATGAGCGTTATTATAATGAGTCTTTCCAAATTGGTCGGCGCATTAATAGTGTTTTATCTGGTGAGAAGACGCGAACGGCATATTGTGATAAATGAAACAAGTTAAAAATTAGTTTTTTGTCAATTTCAGGAAAGTTTCCTGATTTCATCTCCTGTTTGCCTCGAAGCCTCCTCTGCCAATTTTTTTATCTGTTCGGGAGTCAGGGGAGTATGATTTCCAGCAAAATGAATCCTGTTTAATTCCGCTGGCTTAAGGATGGTAACATTTTTCAGGTCTGGTTCAGGAATTTTTTTCATGGCAGGGAAGATTTTTAAAAGTTGTGAGAATAACATTGAGGGAAAGAACAGCCACAATATAGGCGGAAATCAAGATAAAGAAATTTATATGCAATGGCCAGGCATATTTAAACCAGCCACCGCCAAGATAGGAAAAAAATAGAAGCCAAAGAGTAAGCTGAACGCTGACGCAGAGTGTGCACCAGTGTTTGGCTTTAAATTTTTGATACCAGATTGACCAGAAGGTATAAGGAAGACAGCATACATTACATATCGCCAGATAGGGCCACATGTGGGGAAAGATTAATAGGGTAATGAGTGAAATGCCAAAATAGCCAAAGCCTATCTCACTCCAGGAAAAAACGCCCAGAAGTTTTGAGACCTTTAGCTCCATAATTGAATCACATCCGCCTTGTTCCAGAACTCCGCATACTCTCTCGGAAGCCTTGCTGTGAATATTGAGAGATTTTTGAACCAGCAAAAAAGAAAAGTAAAGACCGGCGCAATTAAAAATGGTCAGCAGAACCGTTGAGATGTGGGTATAAACAA
>CAYNKM010000208.1:0-3778 GCA_964397795.1 uncultured Desulfovibrio sp.
AACGGGTTATAAAAAAATAACCAAATAGAATAAGGGCTGATATGGCCAGGACATATTTGGTAAGAGAGGAAACAATTTCCGTAAGTCTGTGCGAACCATAATCAGGTTCTCTGGATTGTTCATCCGGGAAGGCGAGAAGGGCGAAACCATTCCAGGATTTGAGAAAATCTTTTAAATCGACTTTCTGTTCTTTTCCTGCTGAATCATAATCAACAACATTATTCTTAATGCCGGTTACAATAACAAAGATTCCGTTATTAAGTTGGGCCAGAAAGGGAGGAGTAAGCTTGACAAGCTCATTCTTGTCAGAAAATCTTATTCCCTCATTTTTTATTTTATATTCATCCAGCAAATGGGAAAACCCATACAGGGATTTAAAGGTCATGTTTTTAAATTTTTTATCGGACCATTCTGTTGTATGGGGTACGCCAAGCTGGGAAAGAAAACGGGAAAAAATTGTCGCAACCGGCATTATAGACTCACAGGTTATTGATTATTGATAGGATTGAACTTTTGCCAGCAGGTCATTCCCATCGATTTCACCGCTATGGCGCCATACTTCCTGGCCATTTTGATAGATTATAAAAGTGGGGACGCCGCTAACACCATTTTCCTGGGCGATTGCCTGATTTTGATCTATATCCAGCTGGACAACGGGAACATCAGGACCAAGAAGTTCCTTTACTTGAGCCACAATTGGCATCATTTTCTGACAATGGGGACACCAGGTGGCAAAAAATTCAACAAGGACAACCGGAGCCTCGTTTATTGTCTGGGAATAAGTCATTTGTTTCTCCTTTTTAATAATATGGAATATAATTATGAAAGCGACGCGCCCAGATTGAATGCTTCCAATGTTACTGGCCGATTTGCGACATCTCCGGATTTAAGCAGGCCGCCAGCCAAAATCATTCCCTTGTTATGCCATTTTAACTGGTTAACCAGACTTTCATAATATTTTTTTATTGGATTCCAGTTTTCAGGCGCGTCACTTTCAGCAGGCATAATCAGGATAACTTCCTTGACAGGATTCAGATATTCCGGATTACATTCCGCGACCGCAAAAAGGCGGTCAAACGCGCATTTCAGCTGGCCGGAAAAATTCCAGTAATACATGGGAGAAGCTAAGACAACCAAATCGGCCTTTTCATAAACCGGATAAATGCTGTCCATATCATCTTTGATGACGCATGGACTTAAGGGATCTTTTCCCCCTTTCATACAGCCAATACAGCCCGCTATTTTCATTTGGCAAAGATTAAACTGACTTACCTTGTTTCCCGCCTGTTCAGCTCCATCCTTGAAAGCCTTGCACAGGAGAGAGGTATTTCCATGCAAGTGTGGACTACCATTAAGAATTAATATTTTCTTCGGCATACATTCTCCATAAGCCTGATAAAATGTTCCGGCAGAAATAATCCTTTAAGCCATATTTATATAATATTTTTAATCATTATAGGCAAATACTAAATTGGGAACTTGAAATTTATAAAGATTTCATAAGTGGGCGATTCACCATAAGTTCCAGCTCCTCGTCCGTATAATTTTCAAGAATTTCTTCAAGATCCTTAAGAACCTTCCCCTTGTTTACCGGATCATTATTATAAAATCGATAATTTACAGGATTGAGGTAATGTATTCCGTCATAAAAAGAGTCTGTTTTTAAATTTGAAAGAAAATAATACAATTCCTCAATCTTTTCCCGTTCGGAAGCTTCCTCAAAATTTCCATTCAGGGAAAGTTCCGCAATTTCTGTATTAGGGAGCATCGTTAATCCGGTAGTCGTAATCCTCTCCGGATTTACCTGATTGAACATTTCAGCGGTTCTTAATGCGGACTCCCTGCCTCTTCCCTTTCCGCCCAGCCCCAGGACATAAAATGTTGTAAATGTTATTCCCACTTTGTTTAATCTTGAAAGCTGGTTTATGGTGTCCTGTGAAGAATGCCCCTTGTTCATCATGTCCAGAACCTCATCATTGCCATTTTCTGTGCCAATATATAAATGTTTCAAACTAGCCTTATGAAGATCTTCCAATTCCTCCATACTTTTTCTGCCAATGTCCGGAATCTGGCTTTGCATGCTTAATCGCTTAAAATTCGGAAAATGTTCCTTCACAATACTTATGTATTCTTTGAGCATCCTAACAGGCAGGGCAAATGGATTTGAACCACAGAAATAAACCGGAGTATTTGAGGGATAGTAAGGTTTTAATTTTTTCAGCTGCAAGTCCAAATCGGCCTTGTCAATCGCCATGAATCTATAATCCCTGGATATATTGCAGAATCTGCATTTATTCCAGGTACAACCCTGGGTTACGACAGGTAAAAGCGAATTTGCCTCCTGGGGAGGACGCATTACTGGTTCTGTAAATTTCATTTTGGCTCACTTTTTTATGTCATGTTCGATTTATGTAATAATTGATATATAAATTGAATTCAGAATATTACAAGATTAATATAATTAAAAATCCCTTCTGATTGTTATCAGAAGGGATAAAAGAAATATTTTTTAAACCTGGTTCAGGAATTGATTTTACTCAGGTTCAAATCCTTTACCCATTTTTCCACTTCCTTAAATGAATCCTTGGCTCTGGTTCCGCTTATTGAAAGAGGAGTGAGAATATTGGATTTTGGACAAAGCTTTTTCAAATCTCCAATCGCGTGTCCCACACCTCCGCCGCCATGAGTCATAAATGGGATTATGGTTTTCCCGTTTAATTTATTTTCTTCAACAAAAGTCCATACCGGCATGGGCATACTGCTCCACCAGTTGGGAAATCCGAGAAAAATGACGCCGTATTCATCCGGATTTATTTTTGTTTCTATGGCTGGACGGGCATTGTCCTGCTGTTGCTGTTTGGCCAAATCCACACATTTTTGATAATCATCGGGATAGGGAGTCACCGGTTTAATCTCGACAAGGTCTCCTCCCGTCAGTTTCTGAATCATTTCAGCAACGCTTTTGGTATGTCCGGATAAGGAAAAATAGGCTATAAGCGGCTTTTTCATTTCTGGAGCCGCGGCCTGGGCTTTGCTGGAAAAAACAAGAACTGGTAATAAAATCAGAAATGTTCCCAATAAAATAATTTTCAGATTAATCATTAAACTATCCCCCAATATTTATATTTTAAGAAAATACTAATTAATAATTCAGATTAAACAATATAAAATCCTTTTTAAAAATTATTCAATTCTGTCATACCGAATAAAGGCCCAACATCTGTGGCATAAATGTACTGAGCCAAGGGAAAAATATTATAATCAATAAAGCCAGGAGAGATGCGAAAATTAAGGGGATTGAAGCATGGCTAACCTGCTCCATGGATAGGCCGCTAATATTCGCTCCCACATATAAATTGACAGCCACAGGAGGAGTCACCTGACCGACAGCCAGATTGACTGTCATCATTATTCCGAACCAGACAGGATCCCAGTGAAAATGGGCCATAATGGGCATCATAAAAGGCAAAAAAACATAATAAATTGAAATGGCATCCAGGAGCATCCCAGCAATGATAAGAATAATATTGATAAAAAGCAGGATAACCCATTCATTATTTGAGAGGGATAGCAGAAGGCCCGAGCCTTTTTCAACAAGACCGATTGTGGAGGCTACCCAGGAATAAAGGCCCGCGCAAGTTACAACAAACATGACAATCGCAGTAGCTTTCATGCTTACCGCGAATATTTCAAAAAGTATTTTTATATTGTCTATAGTCCTATAAATAAAAATACCTACAAACAACCCATAAAACACCGAAACAGCCGCTGCCTCAGT
>CAYNKM010000209.1:0-3731 GCA_964397795.1 uncultured Desulfovibrio sp.
TTCTTTCGTAGCCTTGGCTTTGGTTTTTATTTTTTTCAATGCAAACAGAACATAGGCATTAGCCAGCGTAAAAACAGACACAAGTGTCTGATGTTTCCCAAGTCATATGCCTCAGGAAAGATTTTGCTCCTTCCCTGACTTGCTGAAGGAATCACCTTCTCGTTCCCGCTCAGTGTGTAACGGCCTTTCGCTTTTTACGCTTTCCCCATCCATTGAAAACATTCCCCCACTCCCAAAAAACAAATTACGAATGCCATCCAGCTGGACTGGCCCTTGACATAGTGGACGCTTTCGCTAACATATTGACGTGTATTCATACTTCGTCGGCGAAGCATTATGATTCATGGTCTGGCGAATAAAAAATGTAGGGCAAATATTTGAAATAACTCAATAAAAAAAGGTACAAGATATGTTTTACAATGACGCGAAAAAAAAGGCCATTGAGCGAGCCAAGCGCAATGAGAATGAATATAACGAGCTTGGGAAGAGCGCGAATGCGATTGCTTTAACGCTTTACTCCCACAGGAAAACAGCGGCCAATGCCATTTATCGGGTGGAGAGGTACATTAATGCCCTTGCGAACACCCCAAAGGAATTTCTCAAGGAAATTGCTGAAGTCGTAATGAATTTGAGGGAGTTTCGCGAAGCTGTGAAAATTGAGGAAGAAGGTAATGCCGCGAACATGGCCGGGGCGGGAATGGCCATTGGTGGGACTGCCGTTGGTGGAGCTGTCGCGGCTCTTGGGCCCACGGCGGCCATGGCCATAGCCACCACTTTTGGAACGGCTTCCACAGGAACCGCCATTGCCACATTGTCTGGAGCGGCAGCCACAAATGCGGCCCTCGCCTGGCTGGGAGGTGGCGCATTGGCGGCGGGAGGTGGTGGAATGGCGGCAGGTAACGCCTTTCTCGCGCTTGCTGGTCCTGTTGGCTGGGGTATAGCGGGCACGATGATACTGGGTGGCGGTATTTTCGCAACATTCAAAAACAAGAAAGCCGCGGAAAAGGCGGACAGATACGCGCGTGAAATGCGGGAGAAAATCTCCATCCTGAAACCGAAAGTCGCAAGAATGGAGCAGCTGGACAAGGAAACGGTCCATTTGACTGAAGCCATTTCGGTCACTCCCTTTAATTTCTTTCCCAATGACTATACCCAGTTTTCTCAGGAGCAGAAGAAAGCTCTTGCGGCCCTGGTAAATAACACAAAAGCTCTGGGAAACCTGATAAATGAACGGATCTCCTGAAGCTACGACAATACCTGGGAGAATTCCTGGTCGGGGCTTACAATCGGGGGCCAATATCCTCACAGATCAGGCTATTGCTGGCATCGTCCTGCAAGAACTGCAGAACAAGCAGGATGAACTTGTCCAGCGCTTGGGAAACATTGCCGAAAATGCCATCAATGAAAGACAGACTGCCTATGACGCCCTGAATGAGGCGCTGTCCTACGTTGAAAAAGTTCGCGATTTCACGTCTCCCGAACACCTGGGAGCCGTCCTTGGTCCCATGGCGACCAAGCATGGTGAAATCGCCGAACAGGTCGAGGTGCAGATCACCAATGCGAAACAGGTTTTTAATGGGCTGGAAACCATAGCCGATATTGATTCTGTCGGTCGCACGGCTCCCGAAGATTTCATCATCAATGGTGTTCCCTACCAGTCAAAATTCATAGCCGGTTTCAACAAGTCCCTGGATCATGTGCTGCAACACATGGACAAGTATCCCGATTTTGCTATCGATGCCACAAAATATGGCTATCCCGGGCAAGTGGGCTGCTATGTAATCCCAAAGGATCAATACGAGATCATTCAGAAGATACTTGGTGGCGAGACTGGAGAGTTTAACTCGAAGACCATAAATGCCTGCCAAAATTTCGTCGAACAAATCGAGAGACAAAGCGGCAAAAGCTTCGCAGAGGTAGTCAAGCCTTCCATATCAAACTATTCCGATGTTCAGATTGGCACAATAGACAAGACGCTCAATCGCTATGACGAGGAATTCCGGAACGAGACAGCGGATCGCGTAAAGATCATTGATAATGAAGAGAAGCGGCAGAAAGAGGCGGCGGTTTCCGATGCCGGACCCTCCCTGGCGGAAGGAGCAAAGGCGACGGTGATTGGCGCTGCTATTGGAGGCGCTGTAACCGCTTCAATCAAGATCTATGTCAAAATCAAATCGGGCAAGAAAATAACGGAATTCCAGCTTGAGGACTGGAAAGAAGTTGGGATGGATTTTGGAAAGGGGGCCATCCGCGGGGGTGTGTCTGGCGCGGGCATCTTTTGTCTGACCCGACTCGCCGGATTCTCGGCCCCTTTTGCGGGCGGGATGGTAAGCGCGGGCATTGGCATTAGCTCTCTGCTCATGGATTATAGAGGAGGCAAGATCACCGCCTCTGAATTTTCCGAAGCCTCTTGCGCTTTGAGTTTTGAGGCTGGTCTATCGGCGGTTGGTTCCGCGATAGGATCCGCCCTGATACCTGTGCCGATCGTGGGGACAGTGGTGGGCGCGATGGCAGCACGCGCCGCGATAGAGATAACAAGGCAGATCACGGGTGATAGGGAAAAACAGCTTATTGAGACCATGCGGCGCGAATATGAGGAACTGGTAGCGCGTCTTTCGCAAACTGAAAAAGCTGAACTGGAAAAGATAATCGCTTACTTCTCAAAACTTCATGGCCTTATAGCGGCCGCTTTTTCCGTTGACATGAATATCCGGCTGGCGTCAAGCATAGAGCTTTGCCAAGTTCTGAATGTTCCTGAGAAAGAGATCATTCATAACACGGATGAACTCGATGATTTCATGCTGTCATAACCAATTACATACCTGCGGATTCTCTCCCTGTGTCGGGGAAGGCACAGGCCAGCGCTCCTATATAGTCGTTAACATCTCGGTAATATATACGTTTTCATGTAAAGATCGGCAAAAGTGGCGTCGGAGTCATTGAAAACCATCTCGTCAATTGCCTGTCCCCTGTAGCGCTTCAGTATCCTCTCATCCACAAAGTCGCCGCCATTGCGCAGACAACGGAAATTGTCCACAGTGATGCCGGTAATATCTTTAAACACCTCCACAGCTGGATTAAGGGAGTGACAATCACTCCATCTCCTTGACGTGGGATTCAATGAACTCAATCTCGCTTTCGTCAAGGCCATATTTCTTGTAAAGCTGTCGGTCAATTTCGGAAATTGATTTTGACCAGTCTATGTCGGAATTGGTTGTAAAGTCCTGAAGAGGGACATGTTGCCATTTTTCTGATGAAAGATGTTGTGTAATTTTCAGAACTCCCAACATTGTTCTGCAAAATTTGGATTTTACATATTTTAGACAGGCTTCAGCATCATTTTCGTCATCGAAATTCCCAAGAGATAAAAAAGTTTCTGTATGTGCAATCCCAGGCTTACCGATTAATGGAGATGTAAGAATTTCGCCAAAGATACCAGCCCCTGATGCCGCTGGAACCAATATCTTATATTTATATAAATTATCCACTGGATTGAAATATTTTTTATTAAACCAGCGGTAATTACGTTTCATGTTTAACAATCCCAAGAATAATACATATTCTTGATTATCTTTGGGCTTATTTTCGGTAAATAAATTAGGTAGTCGGCTAAACGAACTAGCCCCGATACGGGAATCCGTAAATTTTTTCATCTCCTCTGGAAATTCTTCATAAATCTTTGATGAAAATCGATAAAGACCTCGATTATGAATGATTGATGAAAAAGATTT
>CAYNKM010000210.1:0-3722 GCA_964397795.1 uncultured Desulfovibrio sp.
ATTCCGTTTTTTTCTAATAGACCAAATAATCTACGTTTGTAATAAATTTCATAAAGTCACTAAACATGCTTGATGCAGGCTATCTGCAATTCGACAGCATTGAAGCCTGATAAAATTTCAACATTTATCACGGGGTAGGTTTATGGCAACAGCAGCTGGCGCGGCGCCGTCCAAACCGCTTTCTCCCATGTACTGGGTTCATACGGCAATTTGCCTGATCATTGTCTTTGGTTTTGGGCAGATTGCGCCTTTTGGCACACTTACGCCCCTGGGCATGAACCTGATAGGAATCTTTCTGGGGGTTCTTTACGGCTGGATATTTATTGAAATTGTCTGGCCAAGCCTGATGGGTCTGCTTGCCCTCATGCTGATTGGCGGCATGAAACCAGTTCAGCTTCTGAACAAGAGCTTTGGCGATCCCATCGTCCAGATGATGTTCTTCATCTTTGTTTTCTGCGCCACCATTAATTATTACGGCTTGTCCAAATTCATTTCCCTCTGGTTTATCACCCGCAAGTTCGTCAAGGGCAAACCCTGGCTTTTCACCTTTATTTTTATGCTCTCCATCCTTGTTCTTGGCGGACTTACCTCGGCTTCTCCCGCCGCAATTATCGGCTGGTCAATTCTTTATGGTGTTTGTAACGCCTGTGGCTACCAGAAAGGCGAAGGCTATCCCACAATGATGGTCTTTGCCATTGTTTTTGCTGCCCAAATGGGCATGTCATTAATACCATTCAAACAGGCCGCGCTCACGGTTCTGGGCGCTTATCAGACCATGTCCGGCTTCAGCATGGATTATGGCAAATATATGCTTCTGGCTGCGATAATTTGCGCCGCCTGCTGCATTGTCTTCATATTTATCGGTAAATATATTTTTAAGCCGGATATGAGCAAGCTTTTGGCGCTTGAAACAGAGAAGCTTGATACCGAGGGCGCACTCAAGCTTGACAAGGTGCAAAAAATAGTTCTCGTTTTCCTCTTTCTGCTTGTCATTCTTCTGCTCGCTCCCAACTTTTTGCCAAAAGATTTTTTTGTTACGCGCTTCCTGCGCTCTATCGGCAATACGGGCATTGTCATCCTGCTGGTCTGCATAATGGCCGCCATGCGGGTTAACGGCAAACCCTTGCTCAATTTCAAGGTGATGGTCGATTCTGGCGTCACCTGGGCAATTGTGCTTTTGCTGGCCCTTGTGCAGCCACTCACCTGGTGCATGGTACAGAAAGAAAGCGGAATAACCGCATTTCTCATGGATGCCATGCAACCGGTTTTTACCATCAGCACACCTTATACTTTTGCCCTGCTCATAGGCCTTGTCGCCGTAGTCCTTACTCAGGTTATGAATAACGGCGCCATAGGCGTGGCGCTAATGCCGCTTGTTCTCAGCTATTGTCAGGCTTCCGGCGCCTCTCCCGACTTGTCCCTGGTTATGGTGGTTATGAGCATACATCTCGCCTTCCTTACTCCCGCGGCCAGTGCCAGCGCCGCTCTTCTGCACGGCAATGAATGGTCCAACGCGGCTGCGGTATGGAAAAGCGCGCCAATGGTTATTCTTATCTCCTGGATACTTACCGCAATTATAACAGTTTCTATCGGCTCGCTAATTTTCTGATGAATTTGCATCTGGCTGCTGCCGCATACGCAGCCAGGCCTCCCTTGCATAAAGGGAAGGAAGATTGAGAAAATGAGCCCGCAGCTCCTTAATTAGCGCAAGAGCCGGCGGGCTCAGTCTTTTCTGTTTTCTGGTCATTATGCCATAAAGATGGTTGGGCAGGAGGTGATCAAGAGGCACCGCGGCGATCTTTTCCCATTCCGCGCCAAAATGTGTGGCGTGGTAACAAAGTTCATCCATTACGCCAACGCCCAGACCATGCCAGATGAAGCGCATAATCAAGTGATAATTATTAACAAAAAGTATTGCGTTTTTATTCACAATGTTCGCCATTTCTTCAGTGGCAGTCTCCAAATCCATATCGCGACTTTCCTGGTGAGAACGGAACCCAATAAACGGCAGACTTTTCAAATCCTCAAAGGAGGGCACAGGCGGGATACGCCACAAATTGGGTTTTCTGTAAACAAGCAGGGGCCTTGCCTTGAACATGACTTCCATCTTGAGATCTCGGGGAATTTTGAAAGCGGCCGCCAAACCAAAATCCGTCTCGGATTCGATTACGCTTCTGCGCACATCCTGTGATAATCCGCGTTCTATATTCAGTATTACATGAGGAAAGTCGTTGGTGAATTTGACAATAGCCGGTACAGCGAGAGTGATAATGGGCAATGTGCCAGCCATGTGGATACTGCCTTTGAGCGCTCCGTTGGCATTGCTTATCGACTCCCGCATGTTTCTTAAAGTTTCAAAGGTGGAAATTGCCCAGGCAAGCAGTTTTTTGCCTTCCTCTGTAATGCGAAGAGAACGCTTGACGCGATCAAACAGCACTACCTTTAGCTCCTCTTCTAGACAATGCAACTGATAGCTGATGGTGGAGGGATTGCGATGCATCAACTGCGCCGCCTTGCGCACGCTGCCAGTTTTGGCCACATAATAAAAACCTCGCAGCCATTGCAAAAAATCTCCATTAAGTTCTTCAATCATACTTGTCTCCCGCATTGTTGTATTATTTCAGACAATAAATTTATATAATTGAATTGACAATACACTATATTTTATAAATCTTGTCATATAGCTTGAGAAAAAAAGCGCATTTCCTCCGGGATATTGCCGCCTGCAATGCTTTGGACAAATTTTTGTGAAAAATGGGCATACAAATTGGGAAAACCTGTAAAAATGGATGTGTAAATGAAAACAGGCACGAGCCTTTTGGGGCCTTTATATGAAACCGATGTGCTTGTGATTGGCTCTGGCGCTTCAGGATGTGGGGCTGCGCTGGGAGCGGCAAGTCAGGGGCTGGATGTCATTGTGGCAGACAAGGGTAAACTGGAAAGTTCCGGCTGCATCGGCGGCGGCAATGACCATTATATGGCGGTTTTGGATGAACCAGGCGAGCCCTTCGATACTGCCGATGACCTGGTGAAATTCTATTCCAAGCCTCTCAACGGCTGGTCACGAAACATGCTTATCAATGGCTGGTACAACCATATGCGGCATTTTCTGGAAATTCTGGAGCCTGCCGGGGTGAAATTTGGCCGTCGTCCCGATGGTCAGTATCAACGCACCCAGGGATTTGGACAGCCGGGTCGCTGGTGGACGCATATTTCCAACGGCATGATTATCAAGCGAGTATTTGCCAAGCTGGTGCGCGATTCTGGCGTCAATGTTCTTGACCGCGTTATGATAACGAGAATTCTTACCGATGGCGGCAAGGCTTGTGGCGCGGTGGGTTTTAATGTGCGCACGGGCGAATTTGTCACAATACGCGCAAAAACTGTCGTTTCCACACAGGGACGTTCAGCGACACGCGGGGCAGATAATTCAACTCACAATGCCTATAACGTCTGGATGTATCCTTACAATACCAGCGCCGGGGTAGTGCTGGGATATGAAGCGGGTGCGGCGGTCACCGAGCTTGATACTTATCAGCGCGCCACTCTTTTGCCCAAAGGCTCTGGCTGTCCCGGCATGAATGGAATCAATAGTTCCGGGGCGCATGAACTAAATGCCCTTGGCGAGCGCTTCATGGGCAAATATGACAAGATGTGGGAAAATGGCGTGCGCAACAACCAGATCCAGGGAACTTTCCAGGAGCAGATGGAAGGCTCAGGGC
>CAYNKM010000211.1:0-3712 GCA_964397795.1 uncultured Desulfovibrio sp.
CTTGCCCGTTTTCCGATTTCCAGCGCGCCCTCTTCCGTTATATCCGCCCTGATAATTCTCGCGCTTCTTTTGACTATTTTGGCCAAATCTTCAGGAGAATAGTATTCAAGTCGCGCTATGATTCCAAATCTGTCCCGCAGGGGAGAGGAAATAAGGCCCATTCGCGTAGTGGCGCCCGCAAGGGTGAAGGGCTCCAAATCAATTTTTACAGTTCTGGCAGCCGGACCCTGACCTATGATTAAATCCAGTTTAAAATCTTCCAGCGCCGGATAGAGAATTTCCTCCACCTGCACAGGCATCCGGTGAATTTCATCTACAAAAAGAATATCGTGGCGGGATAGATTGGTTAATATGGCGGCAAGATCTCCGCTTTTTTCCAGAACCGGACCAGAAGTACAAACAAGATTAACTCCCAGTTCCGAAGCGATTATCTGGGCAAGAGTGGTCTTGCCAAGTCCGGGATTTCCATAAAACAGAATATGATCCAGCGCTTTGCCCCTGTCTTTTGCGGCTTCTATAAATACTCCCAGGTTTGAGCGTAATTCTTCCTGGCCAATAAAATCATTCAGATTTTTTGGCCTTATATTTTCATCAGGAAGAATAGGTTTATCGTTTTCACTCATGCGGTTTTACCTCGGGACAACTTTTTCAGGGCTTTTCGTATCAGGCTTTCCAGGTCAAGATCCGGTTCCTCTTCCAGAATCTGACGACCAATGAAACCGGACTCTTCTTCAGTATAGCCAAGATTTACCAATGCGGCTATCGCATCCATTATTATGGTGGAAGATAGTGGCTTGCTTGTTGAAGGGCCTGATTTTCCCAACGGAATCATTTTATATTTTAATTCCAGAAAAATGTGCTGGGCGGTTTTGTTACCGATACCAGAAACAGAGGTCAATTGCTGATAATCTCCGCATGTCGCCATTTGATAAAGATCATGGGGTTGAAATACGGAGAGAATGGCCAGGGCTGTTTTGGCGCCCACTTTGGATATTTGAGTCAGGATTTCAAAAGTCCTTTTTTCATCCAGACTTTTAAATCCATATAACTCAAGGGCGTCTTCTCTGGTAATCAGGCTGATAAAAAGGGCGCATTTTTCTCCAATGGCTGGCATGGAGGAATATCCAGGATCTGTTAAGCGGATTTCATATCCTATTCCATCCCCTCCCATAATGATACAATTTTTATCCCAAAGGGAAACAAGTTTTCCTTCAATATATCCCAGCATTATTTTATCCAGTAAAGATTTTTGAACCAGCCATTTGGAATATTGTCAAGTTTTTTAAATAGAACTAAAAATATGATATGAAATATATTTTTCAAGTATAATTTCACAGAAACAATAATAAAAACGTTATTTTGCCTGGTATGGTTTTTTGGTGAAATCTTCTGATTTGATAAAAATCATTTTTGACAATGTTCTCCATGCTTGTCAGGACAAATGAAGTCATCAATCTGGAAACCAGTCAGTATGAACAGGCATATTTACGATGTATGGCATCACATAACAACTTGAGGTGGTTTAAGGCCGGCAAATGAAAACCCATATTTATGGAAGATTTTTAATCCCGCTTTTCATGTCCCGGCAATTCAATACTGACAAAATTATTTTCAGTATTACCCTGAGGGCACTTGCTTTTAACGGTGCAGATTTCGCAGCCGCCTTTAAAGGGATACCAGGTAAGGATACTATAACGCCTTATTGGAGCATTATTTTCTGGAGAGAGAAATCCTTCTTTTAATAACTTTGCGGTACATTCGGGGGAAGTTTTGGGAGCGGGCGCACATGCGCCATCCAGCGTTTGTGGAATAAGTTCATGTATGACAGACATGCAGATAAATTGGGCAAGATTGTGGTACAAATAGCCCAATTTGGATGAGTCCTGCCAGGCTTTATCAACGCTTTTTTCAACATCTTCCGGAAGCCATACCGCCACCCAGGAATTTTTATCCTGTTTCAGGTTTTTTATATTTAATAAAGGTGTCCATTCCTTCCAGACTTTCTGAAGTTTTTCAAACATTTTACCATCAATTCTGGCTTCATTGCATAACATCAGAAAGTTTTCCAGATCAAAAAAAGGTTCTACAGGCAGATTTTCAACAGTAACTTCACTCATTCAAATATTCCCGCTTAAATAATAGTGATATTTATCCTTAAATAATTTCTCGTACAGGTTTAAAATTAATTTTATTCCAGTTTAATGCAAGGGCAGTTATTTTTAAATTCTGTCTTGAATTATAATAACAAGTTGCCACGGAAAGAAAATTTAAAAATGAAAAATTTTCATATTCTTACTTTTGGCTGTCAAATGAATGTCCGGGATTCAAACTGGCTTCAAGCCAGTCTGTTAGAAAACGGATATAATATCTCGGATCTGGATGAAGCGGAAATAATAATTATTAATAGTTGTTCAGTCAGGGAAAAACCGGAAAGAAAAATTGAAAATTTAATTCGTCAGATAGCCGGAAAAACGCATAATAACCCAGATATTATAATTTGCGTAACCGGTTGTGTGGCCCAGCAGTGCGGGCAAAAATTATTTGAAATAAGTTCGCAGGTTAGACTTGTCCTGGGCCCGGACGCCTTTAATAAAATTCCAGTTTTACTTGAAGAACTTGTTTTTAATCCGGATATGAAAATAATCAATACCGACTTTGAAACAATTTTTCCAGAACGAAAGATTCTTCCTGAAGTCTGGCCATTTGGTTCGGCATATATAAATATAATGCAGGGTTGTGACAATTTTTGTTCTTACTGCATTGTGCCCTATACAAGGGGGCGACAAAAATCCCGTTCAGGAAGTGTGATTATTGACGAATGCAAAAGGGCGCTTGATAGTGGCGCGAGTGAAATAACCTTGCTTGGTCAAAATGTAAATGCCTGGGGAAAGGATAATTCCAAAGGCAATTTTCCCGATCTTCTTGAAGAGATTGCATCTTTGGCCGGTCTGAAAAGATTGCGCTTTGTGACTCCCCATCCGGCCGATTTTGATGAAAAAACAATTACCAGTTTCAAATATCTTGAAAATCTCTGTCCCCGTCTGCATCTTCCCCTGCAGTCTGGTTCTGACAGAATTTTAAAAAGCATGAGAAGGCGATATACAAGAAGCGATTATATGAAATTAATTGAATCCTTGTATAAAAACAGGCCGGATCTCGCAATTTCAACGGATTTGATTACCGGCTTTCCAGGAGAGACGGATGAAGACTTTGAGGAAACTCTTGACATGATGCGAAACTGCAATTTTATCAGCAGTTTTTCATTTTGCTATTCTGATCGGCCGGGAACCAAGGCTTCCTACATGAAGGAAAAAATCCCCGCGGAAGTCAAGCGCGAACGCCTGATTTCTCTTCAGTCGTTACAGGACAAGCTTACAGCCCAGCACTTAAAAAAACGGATTGATTCTTTTGCCAATGTTCTTGTCGAAGCCCCAAGTAGTAAATCGGAAGATAAAAGTCCGCAATGGCAGGGAAAAGATGAATATGGAATCGTGGTCAATATAGATAGTGAAAAAGTTGAACCGGGGCAATATGTCAAGGTAAAGATTAAATCTGCCGGAAAGCATAGTTTAAAGGGAATAATATCAAACTGAATAAAATTATTTTGATTTGAAAAATATTGACAAAAAAGAAGAGGCGATATAAATAAACAATCGTTATTGCGGGAATAACTCAGCGGTAGAGTGCAACCTTGCCAAGGTTGAAGTCGCGG
>CAYNKM010000212.1:0-3710 GCA_964397795.1 uncultured Desulfovibrio sp.
AATTGCCCGCCTTGTTCCTGAAGCCATCAATATGACCATTAACAAGGCGATGGAGCAGGAACCGGAATTAAGGAAAGCCTGTCAGGAAAATGCGGATGTCAAAAAACTTGTTGACATAGCATTGAAACTGGAGGGGCTCACCAGGCATGCCTCAACCCATGCCGCCGGTCTGGTTGTGTCAGATAAACCCATGGTGGAATATCTGCCCCTGTATATAGATAAAAATGAGAAAATTGTGACCCAGTTTGACGGGCCAATGACTGAAAAGACGGGGCTGGTCAAGTTTGACTTTCTGGGCCTAAAAACAATGACCCAGATATATGATACCCTGGAAAATATAAAGATCCAGGGAAAGCCGGTTCCTGATCTGGACGCCTTGGCGCTTGACGATCCGGAAACATACGATCTGTATTCCAGGGGAGATACGGATGGGATTTTCCAGGTGGAAAGTTCGGGTATGCGCCAGTACTTGCGCCAATTAAAACCTGGCTGTTTTGAAGATATAATCGCCATGCTCGCACTTTACAGACCAGGACCGCTTGGATCAGGCATGGTCGAAGAATTTATTAAACGCAAGCATGGCCAGGTGGAGATTTCTTATCCGCATGAATCCCTGAAGAACTGTCTGAAAGATACCTATGGCGTTATTGTATATCAGGAACAAGTCATGCAGATCGCCCAGATTGTCGCCAAATACTCCCTGGGTGGCGCAGATCTCCTGCGGCGGGCAATGGGCAAGAAAAAAGCCCAGGAAATGGCGAAAGAGAGAGGGAACTTTGTAAAAGGGGCTATGGAAAACGGGATTGAAAAAAAGACTGCCGACGAGATCTTTGATCTTATGGAAAAATTTGCCGACTATGGATTTAATAAATCCCATTCCGCCGCCTATGCCCTCATATCCTACCAGACTGCCTGGCTGAAAACGCATTATAAGGTGGAATTTATGGCCGCCCTTTTAACCTCCGAAATGGGGAATCAGGATAAACTCCTAAAATATATCTCCTGTTGCAAGGAAATGGGAATTGAGGTCGTTCCTCCTGCCGTAAACGCGAGCCTGTGGAATTTTTCCGCCAATGAGGGTAAAATCCTTTTTGGTCTGGGCGGGATAAAGGGGCTTGGCAAGGAAGCCGTTGACGAGATTCTGGAAGAAAGGGAAAAAGGCTCCTACAAATCAATGTATGATTTTTGTTTCCGCGTCAATTCACGAAGAGTGTCCAAAAGAACACTTGAATACCTGATCAAGGGCGGAGCATTTGACTGTTTCGGAGCTACCCGATCTTCAATGCTTACCTGTCTGGACGTTGTGGTGAGCAGGGCGAGCAAGGCTGCCAAAAGTGAATCCGGGCCGCAAGTATCCCTTCTGGCGTTTGCTCCAAAAAAAGAGAGTTCTGGCCGCGGCGGGGTTGGCCTGGATTTGCCCGAAGCAAAACTTCCCGAAATGGACGATGAACAAAAGCAGAACCATGAGAAGGAAGCCCTGGGATTCTTTTTGACAAGTCATCCGCTGCAGCCCTTCAAGGGTGAGATTGACCGGCTCAATCTCTTTACACTGGATTCATTAAGGGATCTCCCCGCGGGCACGCTTGTAAATTGCGCTGTGCTTGTGACGAACATCAAGGAAATAATGACAAAAAGCTCCAACAAACGCATGGCTTTTGTAAATGTTGAAGATCTTACCGGTCATGCCGAAATAACTTTTTTGCCCAAATGCTATGAGTCGGCGCGAAGCTTTCTCCATTCTGAAAAACCTGTCTGGATAACAGCCAGGGTTGAGCAGTCTGATAATCTGGCTGACGATAATTCCGAAGACGGGGAGGCTTCCGGTGGGATTGTAAAATTGTGCGGCCAGGAAGCGCGGGATCTTCTGGAAGTTTGCCAGAATAACAAAAAACCTGTGCTAATCTTTATCCCCAATAAAAAGCTGAACAGGAATTCTCTTTCCTCCTTGCGAAAAATCCTGGAAAGATACAGGGGCATTGTGAATGTGGAGGCAATACTGGATTTGGATGATATGGATTGCTATTTGAAACTGGGCGATGATCTCCTGGTATCGCCGGGCCCAAAACTGGACAGGGAGATAAGCGAATGGACAAAGGAGGAGGTTTGCTGATCGGGATAAATTTATTAGCCTTCCGAATTTGACCAGAATTTTTCATAAACTGTTGTGGCATCAAAAATCCGGGCATTTCGGGCTATCTCATTCTTTTTAGGGAGAATGATATGCCCGGATTCAATTTCTTTATTGACTTTGATTTATTTTATATATATGATTCTTTTTTACAGTTATGTTGAGCAAGATTCTTCCCCGTTGAGTCTGCCCGACAGGCTGCTTTGAGATAAAAAGCATTTTTCTGTGGATAATGCGAGGAGTCTGATTAATGAAAACGTTTACAATGACTCCTGAAGACATTGATCAGAAATGGTATGTGGTCGATGCTTCAGATCATATTTTAGGGCGTTTGGCCAGCCAGATTGCAAATCGTCTGCGCGGAAAGAACAAGCCCGAATTTTCCCCGCATATGGATAACGGGGATTTTGTTATTGTTGTTAATTGTGATAAAATCAAGGTTAGCGGAAAGAAAATGCAGGACAAGATGTATTACCGTCATTCCGGCTGGGTTGGCGGACTTCGGGAAACCAGTCTTGAAGATCTTCTTGCCAAGCATCCGACGCGCGTAATTACTCATGCCGTAAAGGGCATGCTTCCCAAAAATAAACTGGGACGCGCCATGCTGAAAAAACTCAAGGTATATGCCGGACCAGATCATCCGCATTCCGCGCAACAGCCGGAACCTCTTATCATTCCTCGTCATAAGGAAAGCAGCAAATGAGCGATAAATTTGAATACGGCACTGGCCGCCGCAAGACAGCGACCGCCCGTACCCGCATTTATGTGGGTTCAGGGGACATTACTGTCAATGGCCGCGCCTGTGCGGATTATTTTCCCAGAAAAACCTTACAAATGATTGTTCGCCAGCCACTGGCCCTTTCTAAGTTGGCCGACAAGCTGGATGTGCGGGTAAATGTGGCAGGAGGCGGCGTTACAGGTCAGGCTGAAGCTGTCCGTCATGGTATTTCCCGCGCGCTTTTGCGGGTTGATCCGGAACTTCGCGGTATTTTGAAGAAAGCCGGTTTTCTGACACGCGACGCCCGTAAAAAGGAACGTAAAAAATATGGCTTGCGTGCCGCCCGCGCCCGGTATCAGTATTCAAAACGTTAATCTTTTTATATTTATAATTGATTGAAAGATGCGGGCTTTGACGCCCGCATTATTTTTGTCTCAAGAAAATATGCCATTACACGACCCTTTGGATAATTCAATCTGGAATTATATCTATACTCATGATCGAACGGAAGAAACTACCGGCTACTTCAGCTGTCGGCCTGAAATACCCTGTTCGCTGGAAGAGGATCTGGACAGACTGGAATACCGGCCGCTGGACAGTTTTCTGCACAGAAAAGTTTTAAGTGATATAGTATCCCTCTCGCCAGAAGATCTGGAGAAGCTTGCCTTGCGCTGTATTTCTCCATGTGAGTCCGTTTCCAGGAATCATGAAAGGCGCCCGTATTTTCTTGCGACTCTCCTGCTTGAAGCCAGTATTATTGCAGATGGGGAATTTAAAGTTCTGGATCAATATCTTCAGGATTTGGAGCGAATTGCCTCTTTTAATTTATCTCCCTTCCTTTTCATGTTCAAATCGGAAAACAGG
>CAYNKM010000213.1:0-3705 GCA_964397795.1 uncultured Desulfovibrio sp.
ATCTGGTTGGCCTGATACATATTCACCTTTCCAGCGTTATAACAATATTTCGCGACTTCAGACTGCTGGGAATCCGGAATGGGCGGATTCAGTCTGGAAAAATAGAAATAGTGGATGGGCAAATCCTTCGGCGACAAGGTGGCGTCATACTCGTTTGTGAATTTTCTGGCTTTTCCGCCGCTTCTCTGCCCCGCCTTGACCT
The DNA here is from genome assembly GCA_964397795.1 of uncultured Desulfovibrio sp. Classification (GTDB taxonomy): domain Bacteria; phylum Desulfobacterota; class Desulfovibrionia; order Desulfovibrionales; family Desulfovibrionaceae; genus Desulfovibrio. The sequence continues at coordinate 203 of CAYNKM010000213.1, forward strand.
GATTCCAGCGGTTCAGGGCATAGTCCAGAAACGCCATTGCCTGGCCTGGCCTTGAATGGGCAATCCAAATCGCCAGTCCCATTAAATCCGTCCCATAATTTTCCGAACTTCTGTCAAACACCACAATTTTGGTCTGCTGGGGAGAAAGCGACTTGCTGGCTTCCCTGACGGCATTCCACGCGGGTTCGCTATCCGGACTGGAAAAGTTCAGAATCACCAGTATTTCATTGGGAGCCGTTTTTTCTCCATAGACAACGGGGTAGATCTCTTCCTTCCAATTTTTCCTGTGGGCTGCTTCCCCTTCTATGCTCTGTATTCCAGCCCCCATCGCTCCCAGCATTTGTCTGCCTTCATCATTCATTTTTCTGGTATTTGGCAATTTGTCCCTCATGTAAGGATTAAACAAATTTGCCTCTCCTGGCCCTGAACTCATGGGAACAACAGATTCCTGGCTGGCAGCCCCGCACCCCAGAAGAAGCAGACAGAAAAGAAAAATAACCAGTTTGCGCATGGAAAGCCTCCGTAATTATTTTTAAAGTAAAAACAGGGCGGTTGAAAGATTATTCAACCATATCTGGGATACCGCCGGACACTGGCTTAATCCCTTGAGTACAGGAATACATGTATGTTTATGGGCGTTTATGATTGATTTCCAGGAATATTCCTGCTCTCCCGCCATATCGGACAGGGCGTGTCCGCCTACCAGGCTTAAAAGAGGAATAAGCCAGACCTTGTCGGAATCCAGATTGGGAAGAATCTTGTCCAGACCCCTTTTTCCGCTTAATGTGCCAAGATAAACGCTCCTGTCCAAATTATTCAGCGCCTCCGCCAGGCCATCATAAAGGCTGACGGAAACATGCCTCGCGCCATGACCCATAAAAATTACATTTTCTCCTGGCAGACGCTCCCCGGGCAGATCCCTCAACAGGGCCTTCGCGATTATTTCAAACTCCTCATCTGAATTTAATAAAGGTTTTCCTATATTTATGCCCATTCCGGTTTCTTTTGAAATCAGTTCGGAGCTTTGCAACACATCCTCATATTCCCTGCCCGGTATGGCCTGAAGGGGTTGAATGGCGACAGCGTCATATTTCTCATAAAAAAGACGCATTAGGGCCTTGGAAACAGAATCGCTTTTCCGCTTTTCCCTGGCTATCCTTTCCCTTATTCTGATGGATGTATAAGCCCAGCGGACAGGAAAACCGGGAAATCTGGCGCGGCATAGCTTGTCAAAATCTCTTATTCCATCCCGCCCAATGCTTGTGCCCGCGCCGTACGCCGCCAGTAAAATGGCTATTTTCATACCCCTTTTTAACTTTTTAAGGAGATACTTGCAACATTCCGACTTTTAAAATACCAAAAGCTTATTGCAAGAATATTTGATGGGGACTAAAAAGCTTGCGGGAGGCGCTCATGACAAAAGCCCTGATTTTGGGGGGAGCCACAGGCCTTTTGGGGCAGGCTCTGGTTATGGCAGCCAAAAACCAGAATATGGATGTCCATACTCTGGGACGGCAGGATGGAGATGTCACGAATATTGATTTTTTAAGAACCAGACTTGATGAAATAGATCCCGACCTGATTTTCAACGCGATCGCCTGGACCCAGGTGGATGATGCCGAAGAAAAGACCGAAGAAGCCTATGCTCTTAATCGCGGTTTGCCCAACGCCCTGGCCTGCTATCTGGCCGGTAAAAAAAAGGGTTTCCTGATTCATTACAGTACGGATTTTATTTTTACAGGCACTTATGGCGCCCCTTTCAAGGAAAATGAGACTCCCAGACCTTCCCAGGTTTATGGAAAATCAAAACTTGCGGGCGAAGAAGCCATCCTTTCCATTATTCCCGATTCTTCCTGTATAATCCGCACCGCATGGCTGTTTGGCCCGGGTAGAAAGAATTTTGTCAGCACCATTTTAAATGCCTGCAAACAAAAGGATTCCCTGCCCGTGGTGGACAATCAGACCGGATCGCCAACCTATACGCCAGATTTGGCGGACTGGAGCATGAAACTGGCTGAAAAAAGGCGTACGGGTATCTGGCATGGGGTGAATAGCGGACACGCGACCTGGTGCGAATTGGCCGGAGAGGCGGCCGCGCTTTTCCCAACGCATTGCAAGATCGAACCAATACCATCGGAAATGTGGCCTCAAAAAGCCTTACGGCCCAAATATTCTGTTCTGGACAATACAAAATTGGCGAATTTTCTTGGCTATACGCCCCGTCCCTGGCAAAAAGCGTTGAGGGATTATCTATTTGGTCATATTTTAAATCAGGATCAGGCATAATGAAGAAACTTTTTTCCTTATTTATTCTTTCTTCCCTTTGCCTAATATTCGCTTTCCCCAAACTTTCAGAGTCGCGGCCACAAAGCATAGAACAGCTTGCGAACATTTTATTGAGGATTCAGCCTGTTTCCCTTCCCGGCGCGATCACATCCCTGTACAGGCCGCATTTTGACACCGGCCGTGAAGCCGACCTGAAATTGTCGGCAAACGAACCCGTTTTTATCGCGATGTTGCCGGATGGACCCAAAATTTATCCCCAGCAATACATGGTATGGCATCAGGTAGTGAATGAAGTCATAAATGATGAGGCTTTTGCCATAACTTATTGTCCGATAACAGGCACACTTTTGGGATACAACGCCACAATTGATAATGTGAATCTGATTTTTGATGTTGAAGGGCATCAGACCAAAGATGGCTTTTACGGCTTTCTATACGATGGCAACAGTGTCCTTATGGATCGGAATACGGGAAGCCTCTGGCTACAGGAAACTGGCATGGCATTTGACGGGCCTCTTGCAGGCAAAGGAATGGCTACCATTCCTGTTTTCTGGACAACTTGGGAAGCGGCAAAACGGGTATATCCCCAGGCCCCTGTCCTAGCCCGCCCAAGGGGCAGAAGGCCATACGGAAGGGATCCATATGGCAATTATCTGCGCAAGGACACATATTATGACAATGATATTCTGGCCTACGCGGTGCAGAGATCCGACAAGCGCTTTCCCAAAAAAGAACCCATGCTATGTCTGGAACTGGAGGATCTTCTTTGCGCGATTGAAATAAGCTATGTGAAACAGGAAAAGGCGGTAAACTTCTTCCTCGGACCCTATCCCCTGCTGGCTGTCTATGACCCCGCCCTTCAGGTCGTGCGCGTCTTTAACCGTCATATCTGGGCAGACCCTTTCCTTTTTGTAGTACGCAATGGCCAGCTTCAGGATTTGGCGACCGGAAGCACATGGGATATTTCAACAGGACAGGCTATTTCAGGCAATATGAAAGGCGCGTCAATGAAGCAGTATTTCGGGCATTATTCCATGTGGTTTGCCTGGTATAATATAAATCCAGAAAGCGCCTATATACCGGGGCCAGGGGAAGTATCCAAAAAGTTGCTAAATACTTCTCCCCCGGGTCTGGACGAGAATGGAAAGCTTGATAATACGCTTTTTCCCCCGGTCAGTCCGGATAAATTGCCGGGTTCGCCCAAATGGTAAATAAAA
>CAYNKM010000214.1:0-3694 GCA_964397795.1 uncultured Desulfovibrio sp.
GCTTCCTATAAGGCTTTTGGCGGAAGTCCAACCCCAATATCCTGGGCAGAAACTTTCACTGCTTTGCAGCAGGGCGTGGTTGACGGTCAATGCTATGGTTATATTGGTTTCAAGTCCATGAAGTTTAATGAAGCCAAGCAGAAATACTTGACTGAAGTCCACTATACATATCAGCTTCAGCCTCTTGTGATGAGCGAACGTTTTTACAAGAAATGCAAGCCCGAACTGCAAAAGATTTTTGTCGAGGGCGGCATTTACGCGCAGGAAGAGGTCTTGAAATTCCAGCTGCAGGAAGCGCAAGCGGCAAAGGACGCTCTTATAGCCGCCGGTCTTGTTGTGGATCAGCTTGAAGATGAAGCTGTCTGGAAAGAAGCGGCCTTGCAAAAGGTCTGGCCTGAAGTCGCCAATGACGTGGGAGGAAAGGACGCCATCAATGCGTATCTGAAAGCAATGGGCAAGCCTGAATGGCAAGGCAAGTAAAGTAAAATCAGGGGCGGCCATTTCCCGGATAATGGCCGCCTGTTTCTTCATTTATATTTATCAAGCCGATAAATCCAAACACGCGGCTAATAACACTGCTTTTCTGTGATCAGATAATCCGGGTAGAGGAGAAAAGTACGTGAAAAAAATAATCTGCGGGTTTCTGAATCATTTTGAAAGCTATCTTTGTCAATTCCTCCTGGTTTTTTTTGTAGTAGTTGTTTTTCTCCAGATAATCTTGCGTTTTCTTGACGCGTCCCTGCCGTGGACGGAAGAAATCGCCCGTTATGCCTTTCTCTGGTTCATTCTTTTTGGCGCCTGTTACGCCACCCGCCTGTGCGCCCTGAACCGCGTCACGCTCCAGTTCATGAAAGCTCCCAAATGGTTTGCCAATCTAATGCTTTTTATAAGCGACATGATCTGGCTGGTTTTTAGCCTTATAATGGCCTGGGAAGGTTATAAGGCTGTTGAGGATTTAATAGAATTTCCCTATGCCACCCCCGCGCTGGACTGGGATCTTGGTAAGGTTTATCTGGTCTTTCCCATAAGCTTTTTACTGATGGCAATACGCATTATACAGGTCAATTATATAAAATTTGTTTTGCACGAGGAAATTGCCGATCCGGATCAGGAAGCTATCAAGGATAGCCAGCAAGCTCTCACAAGCGATGACAAGAGAGGAGATGGCTAATGGAAGCATTAACTCCAATGGGCATCGGTGGGATGCTCTTTCTTATATTTTTTGTCCTTTTATTATTGGGTTGTCCCATCATGGTGGCCCTTGGCGTGGGCACCATGGCTTGTTTTATAGTTCTTGATATCGATCTCTCCATGATGATCGAGAGAGCGTTTGCCTCTCTAACCGCTTTTCCCCTTATGGCCTTGCCAGCATTTGTGCTTGCGGGCGCGCTAATGGAGGCGTCGGGAATATCAAGAAGACTTGTCGCTGTCGCGGAAGCTTTTGTCGGCCCAATTCCTGGTGGCCTGGCAATTTCAACAGTTTTGTCGTGCGTGTTTTTTGGCGCGATTTCCGGTTCAGGTCCCGCGACTACCGCCGCGGTCGGTATGCTCATGATTCCCGCCATGACCAAGAGGGGATATGATACCGCGTATGCAGCGGCGACAACGGCCACTGCCGGTGGTATTGGCATTATTATCCCGCCAAGTATCCCCATGGTCATATACGGTGTGACAGGTCAGGTGAGCATTTCCAAAATGTTCATGGCGGGTTTTATTCCCGGTATTCTGATAGCCATGTCTCTCTGTATTCTCCATTATATAAAATGCCGCAGTAAAAATCTCGGAGGTTCTCCCTGGTCCCTGTCGCATCTAGGAAAAACCATCAAGGATGGATTCTGGTCAATCCTCGCCCCCCTTATAATACTTGGCGGAATATACGCCGGTCTTTTCACACCGACAGAAGCGGCGATAGTCGCGATTTTCTATACGTTATTTGTTGGCATATTTATCCACAGGGAGCTGAAGGCGAAGGCTTTTCTGGCTTCCCTCAATACGACATCCTGGCTGACCGGCCGCGTTCTCGTTCTCGTGTTCACAGCGACCGCCTTTGGCTATCTGCTTACCGCATACAAGATTCCCGTTGAAATTGCCAACTGGGTTCTTAGTTTTACAACCAATGTCTATATGGTCTGGACATTTGTGGTAATTTTGCTAATTTTCCTTGGCATGTTTATGGAAACACTTGCCATAATAATGCTGGTGACACCCGTATTATTGCCAATAATGACCGCATATGGAGTAGATCCGATCCAGTTTGGCCTGATTCTAATCTGCTGCTGCGGAATCGGCTTTTCCACTCCGCCTCTTGGGGAAAACATGTTTATCGCTTCCGGTATCTCAAACCAGTCTCTCGAGATCATTTCCCTCAGGGCCTTGCCAATGGTCTGCGCGAATCTGCTGGCCATAATTATCCTTGTTATTTTCCCGCAGCTGACCCTTTTCCTGCCCAACATGATGAATGTGGCCGCGCCATAAAATGACACTATCTCAAGATGGCAAAACAGGGAAATTGGCCATTTTAATAAGTAAATGAGAGGTATGTGTGTTATTTAAAATTCATGTTTCATTACTGCTAATCTTTTTCCTGTCCTTGCCATTAACCATTCTGGCCGCAGAAAAAGATCAAAAGGATGCCAGCGAGAACAAGCAGCTCGTTTTAAGTATGGTCATGGGCGACCCTGAAGATTCCGAGATGGGCGTTTTGGGAATTGCCTTTAAAAATTATGTTCGCCAGGCCAGCAAGGGCATGATTGATATTAATTTATCTTATAGCGGCGGACTGGATGCCGATGAAACATATCAGTTTCACAGAGCCCAGACCGGAAGTCTTGATATGGCTTTTGGAGGGATTGGGAATCTCGTTCCCATGATTTCCAGGCTTGGTGTGGTAACCCTTCCTTACCTTTTTCCAGACGAGGAATCTGTTATCCGCGGGACAACCGGAAAAGCCGCGGAACTTTTAAACTCGTATGCGGAAAAAGCCGGCTTAAGAATACTGGCCTGGACTTATTATGGCTACCGCTTTATTTCCAATAGCAAGCATCCCATAAAAACCATGGATGATTTAAAGGGATTGAGGATAAGGGTCCCTCAAAGTCTGGCCATGATAAAAACCTATCGCGCTTATGGCGCCATACCCATGCCTCTGGCCTGGCCCATGACCCGAAGCAATCTTAAAAATGATCTTGTGGATGGCCAGTGTTATGATTATCACGGCTTCAGGGCAATGAAATTTCAGGATGTGGGCCAGAAATATATTACTGAAATTCATTATCTATATAATTTGCAACCCCTTGTTATAAACAATAAGCTTTTTACATCCCTTCCTCAAAAGGATCAGACAATTCTTGTCGAGGCCGGAAAGCATATCCAGTCGCTTTCTTATGAATTCCAAAGGGAAATGAATGAAATTTCCAAAACAGCCCTTATGGCTGAAGGTGTGCAAATTACAAAAATAGAAGACGAATCGGCTTGGAGGGAAAGGGCAATCTCCCAGGTCTGGCCCCAGGTAATAGATAGGATAGGGGGTCTTGAGGATTTAAATGAATATCTAAAATTGAGCGGATTGCCCGAATGGCAGGAAACCAAGTAGAATAAAAAGGGGGAAGCGTCCTGCCTCCCCCTTTCAAATTTATACCAATGGTTCAGGCTCTGGCTTTGGCCGCCCTGCCGGCCTGCTGGTAGCGTTTTTGGG
>CAYNKM010000215.1:0-3670 GCA_964397795.1 uncultured Desulfovibrio sp.
TAAATGAATAAAGATTTCTGGGAAAAGGTAAACAAGTTAGAAGAGCTGGCAGGAAAGGCAACGCAGGGGGGATGGAAGGCAAATACTGATGACTATGGGAGCCTGGTAGCTCTTTCTCCAAATAGTAAAGAGGATATAAGTCTTGTAATTGAGCCTATTGAAAAAGCGGATGCTGATTACATTGCTGCCGCAAATCCGGCCATGATAAAGGAAATGATTGCAGAGATAAAATGTTTGCAATCCATAGTCCTTGCTTATCAGGGGGGATGCAATACATGTGGCTGCGTACGGGAAAAAGAAATTACCAGGCTGCAAAAGCAAGTCAATGACCAGAAATCCCGTATAGGGCGCAAGGTACAAAGAATAGAAATTCTGGAAAAGAATTTATCAAGGTTACGGGAAGCATATCACAGGCTGGTAAAAGAAGCGGACTGGCTGGCGGATAAACTTGCTTGGGCTTCTGAAATGCTGGCCAATACTACAGACATGGAATATGGCGACTTAAAGAAAAAAGGCTGGCGTGATGTCGCAAAGAAGGCAGTATCGGAGGAACACAACAGATGATAAATGCTTGTCTGACCAATGAGTGCCTTTCAGAGCTTAATCAAGAAATACCTGTGGCGGCTTATTTGGTGGGAGTAGCACAATGAGCTTTATAAAATGGCTGCTATCATTATGTCGTAGAGATTTGCATACAATCTGCAATTTCTGTTCGCATTGTCAAATCATTGATCCAGATCACAAAGCCGTCTGTTTGCTAAATCACGAGATAAGATTGAAAGAGGATAAATGCCTGTACTGCCCATGTTCAAAACTATATTGCAAGGATTATGATGAATTATAAGAAATAGGTGGAGGAAAATTATGAGCAATACTGATACAATGAAAGAGGTTTATCTTTTGGCACAAGAGCATTGCGGCCTGAAAGTTGGGGATTGGGTAAAAATTATAAGAAAGGCCGAATCCAATGAGGCTGGATGGGAAGCCAATTGGAATGATAATATGGATAAGTATGTTGGGCGTAATGGCTTTATTAGAAAATTTGAGGATGCTTATGGTATGAGCGTTATTTTTCAAGACGGCAATTGCTGGAATTTTCCCTACTTTGTACTTAAAAAAGTTGAAAAGCCAGCGCATCAGTTCAAGCCTTTTGACAAGGTACTTGTACGGGATAGCGTCAGTGCATTTTGGATTTGTGACTTCTTCTCATATTATCACAAAGACCAAGATAATGATGATTATCCCTATAGATGTCTAACCAGCGTGTACAAATATTGTATCCCCTACGAAGGCAATGAACACCTTATCGGCACAAAAAATTCACCGGAGTAATAATGAACCTTGAATTGATAGAGCCTTTCAAAAAGCCTAATGCCTTCAAACTTCAGGACAAAAAGTCTGGCGCATTTATAATCGGTGAAAAAACTGATAAGCCCGACGGCGTAGAGATACCAGCGATTTATGTTCCGGTACCTATAAGGAATAAAGGGATAGGAACGGCCTTACTTGAAGAAATGATAAAAACGATAGAAGGTAAATATCCAGATTGGCCTATCTTTCTTACGGCTATGCCAATGCTTGATTGTCCATTAAATTTTGGACAGCTTATCGCATGGTATCAGAAACAGGACTTTATACCTATAAAAGGCGACCATGAATCAATGATAATGGTTTATGACCCTGATAAAGAAATTGAGAAATGGCTGGAGGAGCAAAAACAGTGAACAATAAAGACTGGCAATCACAGGAAGATTACCACCAGGTCGATACCTGTTTCAACTGTAAATACAGTTGTGAATTGGAAGATATAGGCACCAGGATTTATTGTGAACGTCATAATCAGAATGTACGCCTGTATATGGTTTGTAATTCGTTTGAGAAGAAATAATCTTCTGATGCCTTAATATTTTTCATATCGGGAGCAATATTGTAGCATGAAGCTTTATTATTGCTCCCGTGCCCAATCCGAAATTTCTGAAATAGAAAGCCCGCAAATTATTCTCCCACCTTCCTATCCCAAAATGCGGATGGTTTCAGAACATCAAACCTCTGAAAAATCTATATTACCTAAAATATCCCAACATAATTTGCGCACGGTAGCTCGTCTTGAAGAGCTTCTTCTTTATTCACGATCATATTTTTAGGTACCCACTGTTATAAGGGAATGAAAATTCAACATTCACCAGTTATTATTCTTTTTTCTAGGAGGACACATTTATGGGTTATCACAGTCAGGTTGGAATAGCATTATCCAAAAGCGCTTTTGACAATCTGGAAAGGAAACTTGCTCTTGTCGATAACAAGACCAGAAGCGCTGTAGTGGGTTTTCTGGATTCTGTGAACAGTTACAAACATTCGGATGACGGTTCCCGAGGCTATGTATGGAATTTAATTAAATGGTATGATGATGAGCCTGAAGTCAAATTCTTTTCCGCACTTTTCGCCGATCTTGACTGTGCAGATTACCTCTTTGTGCGTGTAGGCGAGGATATGGATGACAGCGAACGCCGCGGCTGCTTTTTCAAGAATCCTTTTGACCTGAATCTGGTTCGGAGGGTGGAGATGAAATAGGGGTTATCAAATGTTATTGGCGTTTCTAGTATTTGTGGGAGTAATAGCCTTGATTTGCCTGAATAGGTTTATAACCGTATGGTCAATTAGGCGCATTATTCGCTATACTGGTAGATTTCATAAATAGTTTGGCCCGCACAAAAACTATTTATAAAAATAAGCGAATGGCCCGGAAGAAATTTCTTCCGGGCCTTAATTTTTTAAGTTTATGGCGCAAAATTTTACCACTACATTTTTTTATTGGAGATAGAGATATGTATTTTAAAATTTCCTGGGATGAGGACTTTGACACCCTGATGTTTCATCTGTGGTCAAAGTACGGAAAAAAGCTGTTCACACTGGACGGCATAGGCGAGCAAATGGATTTGAACAAGTTCTCCAAAAACTTTTTCAATAATCCAAATACTACAGCCGATGTGTCAGTGGACGCGAATGCCAATGTAGTCGCCAAAACAGGCATTGAATACAATTTTGAGATGCCAAAGCCGCTTAAACGGTACAATTCCTATTTCCTGCTTTGGAAGGAGCTTAAGAAAGCATATGGCCTAGAATATGCCAACAAGGTGATTGAGAGCCAACTTACTGGTGATATTTATATCAACGATTTTACAGACGTATCCTGTGCTTATTGTTTCAACTTCTCGACCTATGATATAGCCTTAAATGGTTTAAAAGGTATTTCCTCCAGACTCAATATTGAACCGCCAAAAAGCCTTGCTACATTCTTCCGTCAGGTAGAACAGTTTATAGCGATTGCCTCAAATTCAGTTTTGGGGGCCACAGGATTAGCTGACCTTCTTCTAGTCGCATCTCTTTATGTTAAAAAGATTCAGGATAGTGGACTAGATGGGCATATAAAAATTACAGATGTTGAAATATATGTCCGTGAGCAACTCACATCATTGATTTATACTTTGAACTGGGCTTTTCGTATAGGACAAAGTCCTTTTTCTAATGTATCCCTCTACGACGACACTTTCCTTGATTCCCTATGCCCGGATTATGGCGCCGACAAAGAAATGGTTAAAATGCTTCAGCGGATATATGTTGAAGTAATGAATGCTGAAATGCGCCGCACACCTTTAACATTTCCTGTCAC
>CAYNKM010000216.1:0-3663 GCA_964397795.1 uncultured Desulfovibrio sp.
AAAATCCACATCAATATCTGGCAACGAAACCCGCTCCACATTTAGAAAGCGTTCAAAAAGAAGATTGTAGGGGAGAGGATCCAGATTGGTTATCCTGAGGGCCCAGGCCACAAGGGAGCCGGCGGCGGAACCCCTTCCCGGGCCGACAGGTATATCGTGATCTTTAGCCCAGTTGATAAATTCCTGCACAATCAGGAAATATCCCGCAAAACCCATTTTTTCTATTACGGAAATTTCATATTCAAGGCGCGTCTGATATAGGTTTATATCCAGCGAATCACGGCGGGGATGTTTTTCCAGACGCTTTTTCAGACCTTCTTCGGCCAGATGCCGAAATTCCGACTCAAGACTCGCGCCCTCCGGCAAGGGATAGACTGGAAAATAATGATGGTTAAAATCCAGCTCCACATTGCAGGAGGCGGCAATCTCCGCGGTATTGGAAATGGCCTGGGGGCAATGGGAAAACGCCTCGGCCATTTCTTCGCCGCTCTTGAAATATAATTCATCCGAATCAAAACTCATGTGGCCTGGATCGGTCATGGTTTTCTGAGTCTGAATGCAAACCAGAACTTCATGAGCGTAGGCGTCATCCTTATTCAGATAATGACAGTCGTTTGTGGCAACCAGGGGAATATTTTCCCTCTCGGCCAGCTCCATCAGCGCGTCATTGACCTTTTTTTGTTCCGCCAGACCATTGTGCTGCATTTCAAGATAAAATCTGCCAGGAAAAATAGAAGAATATTCCCTCACCAGGGATTGCGCCCTGTCCCTGTCTCCGGCGAGAATTGCCGCCGGAATTTCTCCGGATATGCAGGCTGACAGACAGACAAGTCCATTTCCATATTTTCTGAGCAGACTTTTATCCACCCTGGGTTTATAATAAAGGCCCTTTATATAGGATTCGCTTACCAATTTTACCAGATTGTGATAACCCTCATTATTTTGGGCAAGCAAAATAAGATGGTTGCGGAAACGGCCCGTTTCCGGACTCTTGTCAAGATGATTCTTGCAAACATAAACTTCACAACCAAGGATCGGCTTCAGACCATGGTCCCGCAAAGCCCTGTAGAAATATGCCGCGCCAAAAAGATTGCCATGGTCGGTAATGGCGCAGGATGTCATTCCGTATTCAAGCGCCTTTGAGCAAAGATCCTTAAGCCGTATCGCGCCATCAAGGAGACTGTATTCAGTATGGCAATGAAGATGGGTGAAATCTGTCATAACTAATCCGTATTCCGATTTTAAATAGCCTGAATTTTCCTAACCCTGCCGCAAAAAACGGCTATGGCAACCACAAGAAGCATCCAGGGCGCGGCGTCCCAGGATCCGGTTAATTCAAGAACCAGCAGCATCGCCGTAACCGGCGCCTGTTCGGCGCAGGCAAAGGTGGCAGCCATCCCAAGCACAACCATGACGCTGATAAAAGCGGGAGAGATTGCCCCAAGGGCGAGCAGCACATAGGCATAGATGCCTCCTGTCACCCCTCCGATGCAGAGTAGTGGCATCATGACTCCGGATGGTATGCCGGAACCATAACAAAAAGCTGTAAAAAACAGTTTGTAAACAAGAAAAAGGCACAGAAAACTCAAGAATGTCTGGCCCGACTGGATTGAAGGGAAGATTGAAAAGCCATTGCCCGTAATGGCGGGGTGAATATAAAGAAGCAATGCCGTGCCGAGAAAAACGATAACGGGACGAAAACAGGGAGAAAGCAGTTTTTGTTTATTATAGATTAAAAGGGAGCCCCGTAAAACCCGCGTATAAATAATTCCCATAAAACCTGCCAGGACTCCAAGGGGAATAAGCCACAAAGACTGGACGAGATCCGGTATTTTGACTTCTCCAAAGGGCAGGATCACTCCCAGACCAAAGATCTGCTCTTCAATAATATAGACTCCCAGGCATCCGGAGAGAAGGAATACAAAAATAACAGAATTCATCTTGAGTTTCATTACTTCATATATATATGCAATACCGGTAAATGGAGCGCTAAAGGCGGCAGCAAGGCCGGCGGAACAGCCTCCCAGAATAAAAAAACGCCGTTTTATAACAGTATCCCGATGGTATTGGCCAAGGCCCAGAGCGGTTGCGGCGCCCATCTGTATGCAGGGTTCGGCATGGCCCACGGAAAGTCCCATGCACATTACCAGCATGGTTCCCAGGAATTTGGGAAAAAGGATCTTTTTCCATGGTTCGGGCTGACCATCCGCTATGGCGTATAGCTCCCAGGAAACTCCACCGAAGCGGATGGCGGGATTACGCATAAGAAAACCGGTAATCAGGGCAAAAACCAGGCTCAAGACTATGATAAAGATTCTGCTGCCAAAGATGGGATCTGGTACGGATGTGAAATTTAAAAGCAAGTCATAGACGGCGCTGGTTATAATTCTAAAGACGGACACTATCAATCCGGTCGCGGCGCCAACAAAAAAGCCCCAGAAGCATAAATAGAGGAGAGGTTTGGGCTGAAGCTTTTCCAGGGAAGTCATGTACCAGACATTTTCCATTTCAGCCAGAAAAGAGGAAAGTTTCATAATCCGCCTTACGGGAAGATAACTTTTAAATATTTACCTGATCTGGGATTTTCGGCAAGACTCAAGTGTCTAATCGGCAGGCAGGAGAGTTTTTTATATGGAGAATGATAGCAGATAAAAATAAGAGCCCGCAATAGTCATATTTATTAACCGATCAGGGTATTTATCCAAAAATTTAGGCCTCGTTGCAGAATTTGGGAGGGAAGAATTAACCAGGGAATCCCAGGAAAACCATTGCCTCAGAGAACGGCTGATTTAGTGATTATTGTTTACTGCCAGAAAAATAAGAAAAATTGATCAAAAGCCAAATTATCTTGCAATTTAATCCAGATAAACAAGCGTTATTCCGCTCATTAATTTTCATGCTTGCAAAGGGGGGTATAGAGGGACATAATAAATTTAAATTGAATTTACAGGTTGGGGGTTTTGTAATGCGAAAAATTCTGACTCTGCTTATTCTCCTCTCTTTTCCTGTTTTGCTTGGCTCATGCGCGGATGCCCTGCAGCGAGGACTTTTAGGACAGGCCTATATTTCCACCGCGCGTCCTTCCATTTCCATTGAAGCTAAAAATATGCCGCTTATGACAGGCGGACAGGGCATGGCAAGTCTGGAATGGACCGGTGTGGCCGGCGGTCTCACAGTCAATGTCTGGTGCGCGGTTTATGGAGAAGGAGGCCTTTCTCCCCTGGCTGTTGTCGCCCAGGCCCAGCTGCCTGAAGGATGGTACTGGGATGGCATCCTGCGCCGGCCTTTCAGCGTTGACGACAGTACAGAAGTTTTCAATGGCGTTACCTATCAGGCCTGGACATATGTGATCGATCCGGCCCAGGACGCTTTTGGGGGCTTTGTAACTGGCGTCAAGCCAGACGGATCGCCACAAAGATGGATGGTGCGCACCTTTGCCGCTCGCTACAATTTCAATGATGATAAAATTATTCTGCAGTACTGGGAGCCTCTACCAGAAGGAGTGGAATCTCTCACCGCGCTTCCGCTTGGCCAGGGCGATCTCCTTGTTTCATTTGCCCAAAGAGCCAGGGATACTTTTCAGGTATCTGACGGACCCTCAAACCCGACTGGCGTGACTGATCCCTTTGCCAATAGCGTCAGGTGGAAATATATGGGACAAGG
>CAYNKM010000217.1:0-3660 GCA_964397795.1 uncultured Desulfovibrio sp.
ATAAAGCAGGGTACCATCCAAATCAAAAATGAAATTTTCCATATGTATAATCATTAAAAGGTTTTTAAAATGGATAATATAAGTTTCTGGACATAAATTAAATGAAAAGTTATCATTAGCTATATATTTTATTTTAGAAAGGGTTATCCATGGCTAAATACATCCTTGATCTGGATGATTTGGGATACGAAGTCAGCTGGACCTTGATTCAGCAGGCTGTTGGTATGCCGGATTCCAAAATGCAGTCAGACTTTTTATCCGATAAGGTCGCATTATTATTATTTTTCAGATCCTCATTGCCGGAAAGATTGTGTATAACAGCCGCTTTCAGGCAAATGAGCGGTTCTACAATTTATCAGCCCAATCCTGACGAAGGCTGGGGAAATGAAGTCCATAATTTTCAGGAACTTCTGATCCCTGTTTTCGCTTATTATCTGGATGTTGTATATTGTTATGGCCAGACTATTGAAAGATTAAGAAAGGCCAAAGCCTTTGTACAGGTTCCGCTCATCAATGCCGGAAGCCCTGACGCCCATCCAGCCCATGTCCTGGCTGATATGGCATGTCTTCTAAGATATTCAAAAACGCTTGAAGGCCAGCAAACCGCCTGGATTGGATGCGCCAATGGCACTTTATATTCGTTAATTCAGGCTGCGGCCTGGTTTAAGTTTTCACTCAAAATTGCCATGCCCAAAAATGCGGATATTAATCCTCTTATTAAAAGGGCTGCTTCACTTGGAGCAGACGTTATGTTTGTTGACAAGCCAGAAGAAGCGGTTAGAAATGCCCATTTTATCTATGCGGGTTTTATGGGAGACCTGAATGAGGAACAAAAAAGAGTTTGGCAAATAACTCCGGAGCTGATGAAAATGGCGGACCCCAAGGTTCGCTTGCTGCTCTGCGCTTCTCCCAGCCGGGCAATAACCATATCCGATGAAGTTCTCAAGAGCAAAGCGTCCATTCTTACCCGTCAGGCCGAATACAGACTTCGCATTCATAAAAGGCTTTTGCACTGGCTTCTGAAGTAACAGGAATAAGTATTCAAGATAAGGCCTTGCTACCCTTGAAGCTGATGTCTGTTATTTCATAGGTAACCTTGCCACGCGGTATATTGATGGTTACTTCATCTCCTTCTTCTTTTCCAAGTAGCGCCTGACCAACAGGAGATAAAAAGGAAATGGAGCCTTTTGCCGGATCTGCCTCGTCTGGTCCCAGTATGGTAAATTCCTTTTTTTCTCCTGTATCAACATCCTCAACTTCAACCGTACTGCCAAAGATTGCCTTTTCACCGGAAAGTTTATCCAGGTCAACTATCTGATAAAGGGCCATTCTGGACTCTATATATTTTATCCTCGCTTCCGCCATGCCCTGACGTTCCCTGGCAGCGTCATAGCCGGCGTTTTCCCGCAAATCTCCCTCTTCCCTTGCTTCCTTGATAGCCTGAATAATTTCAGGCCTTTCCTTCTTTAATTGAGCCAGTTCTTCTTCCAGCTTTTTATAACCCTGAATGGAAATTGGTATATTTTTCATTTTGTACCCTCAAAATATGCTTTTTTGGATATAGGAGATATTTATATTATCATGTAATTTTAAATAAACATTGATTTGGCGCTGTAATAATATAAGGCAGGGAAAATTTTAAAAAATGCTTGCAAAACTGTAAAAGCAGAAAAAAATCTGAATATCCCTAAATAATATTCTGGTCAAGAAAGAAAATATATTGATATCGCTTGCGCCTGGCTACAGGTATGGATAATCTTTTTTTCAGGGATAAAATCCATTTTATGGGACTTGAAAGTTTATGAAAAAATTTTTGCAGTATCTGGGACGCCTCGCCATTTTTGCCATTTTTCTTCTGGCTATATATTTACTGTATAACAAACTTAAAAGTTACAGTATTGCTGAAATAAGAGAAAGTATTCACCAAATTTCCTGGAAAAGAATTTCCTTCTCAATCTTTCTAATGATAATAAATTACATGATTCTTGTGGGATACGATTGGCTGGCCCTAAAGGCGATTCACAAAAAACTCGCTCTGGGCAGAGTGGCGCTTGTTTCTTTTATTGGACAGGCTGTAAGCTATAATTTTGGCGCCCTGCTCGGAGGGACAACGGTCAGATACAGATTCTATTCCGCATGGGGCTTTACTCTGGTTGACATTGTCAGACTGGTTCTCATGCTTGCGGTCACTTTCTGGGTAGGCGCCCTGGGTCTTTGCGGCGTTATTTTTATAATTTTTCCTCCACATATTCCAGATTCCCTTATGGCGGGTATGCCCATAAAGGATATCCGCGTTCTAGGAATTATTCTGAGCGCCATAGCTTTTTCCTATCTTGCCCTCTGTTTTGCCATCAGAAAGCCCATACATATTTTCAATAAGGATTTTGAATTTCCTACCCCTCATATCGCAATCGCCCAGTGTATTGTCGCCGGTATTGATTTGATTGCGGCAGCGGCCTGTATGTATGTTCTTTTGCCTTCAAGCATTGATATAAGTTTTTCCCAGTTTCTGCCAAGTTATCTCATGGCCCAGGTCGCGGTTGTCATAACCCATATTCCAGGCGGGGTAGGGGTCTTTGAACTTGTTATCCTTGAATTGACTCATACCCCTGATACCCAGACAGTCTTTGCCGCTGTTCTTCTATTCCGGCTTATCTATTTCATTATTCCCCTTTTGGCTGCCGCCATCCTTCTGGCCTTATATGAAGCCAGACAAAGATCACATATGCTTCGCGGAACTGGCCGCTGGCTTTCTGTCCTTTCCCATATTATCGCATCATACCTGGTTTTTATTGGCGGAACAATTTTGCTGGTTTCTTCCACTTTGCCTACAGATTTTAAAAATTTACCAGAAATAATGATCCATTGGCCCAAAATTATTTTGGGAATGGGCCATTTCATCTGTGCCTTGTCCGGAGCGGCGCTCCTGTTTATTTCTTATGGTCTGGAAAAAAGACAGCTTATCGCATTTAGGCTGGCTGTCATATTTTTGATATGCGGCATGGCAGGCGCGTTTTTCAAAGGCTTTTCCTGGCAGGTCTGCATCATGATTGCGATTATCCTGCTTGCGGTCATATGCGCGAATAAAAGATTTTATCGCCGATCTTCCTTCCTTAAATTAATAATTCCTTCCTACTGGAAGGCCGGCGCATTTTGTGTTTTGGGATTTGTATTTATCCTTGGCTGGTTTCTCTATCATCCCTCCTGGGACAAGGCGACAGTATGGGGTTTTGATCGGCCCTTCAATGCTTCCAGAACCCTGACTGCTTATGCGGGTATCATTATAATGCTTTTTCTTGGCTGGATCTGGAGCGTTTGGAGCAGAAAACAGTCCAGATAATATTGGCAGATCAATTTGTTCTGTAACCTTGTAAAATATTTACCCTAAAAATTCTTGACATAAATAAGACTGGACTTATTTATAATCTCCGCCTGTCTGAAAAGGAAATTTTCTGAAACTTGAGAAAAAACCTTGACATGCGGGAAAACGGACTTATTTATATAATTCGCTCATTGAATGGGATAAATTTTGAAAAAACAAAAATTTTTCTCTTGACAAGTTGGATACAGGACTTATTTATAATATCCGCACTTCTGAAAAGCCGATTCAATAAAAGTTATAAAAAATGCGAATGCGGTCTTGACAGAATGTGAAACGGA
>CAYNKM010000218.1:0-3656 GCA_964397795.1 uncultured Desulfovibrio sp.
CTGAAGTATTGTAATTTCAGCCGCATTGGTAATGGTATCTTTCATGACTGGCCCTATTTTCCCTTCTTGGTATTGGACTTTTGTGTAGATGTCTTGTCATCGGAAGTTGCGGACACAGAGTTGGCAACGCTGGACAGGACTTGCCCTTTTTCAACTCCTGTTTCCGTATTTTGCAGGGTCTGGGTTTTATCGGGATTGGATTTGGAATTATTTCCGATCTGATTTTCCTGCACTTCCCTTATCTTCAGGAGGGGATAACGCTGTTTTAGTCGTAAAATGGTCTTGCGTGCCGTATTATCAGGCAGGGAAAGAGGCAAGTCCTTGCAAAGACCTGGAATGTCAATGCGAGTTCTGCCGGTAACACATATGGAGCCTTCACTCTGATTGGTGACAAGATATGTTTTACTCATTTTTATCTCCACTATGAGTTTTCAGAAGGCTTGCTTTCTGGGTTTTCGGGGTTTTCAGGTTCTTCCCCGTGGTTTTCCATTATTTTCAAGATGCAAAGGTAATTTTCACCATCAAAAGGCTGCATGTCCCTATAAGCCAGATCCCACATGGTGCCATTCTTTACAAGATCGTCAAGAAAAGGATGGTGGAAAGTCATTGCTGGAACCGCATCACCAGCCACATAAGCGGTCTGGCCATGATCCGGGCCTTTTGCGAAACAGAGGCAATCCCAGACATCTTCATGTTGCGGGTCACAGTAAAGATCATACTGGCCAAACACCCTTCCCACATAATGTGGCTGGGCATTTGAACGGTAACCCGGAGCGGGGATAAACATTGGCGCAGGCAAATAACGGAAAATATTACAGGCTTGCGAACCTGCAACAATTCCCACAAGGCCGGAAATACCATTGGCTTTCATAAGCAGGGTATCTACCTGAAGTAGAGCTGCGTTGATGCTTTCATAGTGATCCCGTAAGGATATACCGTAAACATTTCCCTGGAACTCCCAGCCTATACGATCCCATTCAACCACATGACGGGCATGAAACCGCATGTCATGAAGGTGCTTACGATCCTTGTCGGCAGCAAGTAGATTGCGGAGCGCCTGCATGGTCATGTTTTCAATGTCCAGGCCCATTTCACGGCGCAAGGCCCAAATAGCCTGAATTGTAGCATTACCGGTAATGGCGGATTCATGGGGATAAAGCACATGGTTGAGCATCTGGTGGTCAATACGAGGTATAAGGGCTGGCTCATGTTCTATGTCCACATCAAAGCCAACGTGAATTTCCATTCCCTGAGCCGGCGCTTCTGTAAAAGCAATTTTTACTTCACCGGTCGCATAATCCACTGTTCCGGAAATCATGCAGGTTGAATCTGAAATTCCAATGAATGTGCCTACAATCGCCCCTGCTCCGTTATCTTCGGCGACTTTTCTGCGATCCCGCCAGATACGCACACGTTTTGGCTTTATGGGATAGACGGCATTGTTAAGACTTTTGGTTTCAAATGTGAAATTTTTAGTCGCTCCATCTCCGATACCCATAAGGGCGCGTTGATCCATAACGGAATAAAGACCGTTATAGTTGAAGCGAATTTTCTCACCCTTTTTCACTGTTCCGAAAGTGGAGCCAGCAACGCGGAATACGCGGAAAAATTCACTCTGGTTGAACTCGCCCGGGATAAACGTAACCATGTTTGCCGTAATAGACTGGAGCAACACAGGAAGTACCAGGGATATAAGGCGATCCCGCATCATAATGCCTTCTGTAGTGCTCATGTTCGCGCTTTCAAAAACGCCACCCACAGTTTCTTTCTGGTTGGTCAGCAGAATGGCGTTTTCAATGGCCTTATGTGCAGAGGCAAGCAGATCATCAGACGGCAGATGTCCATAGCGCCTTTCATAACCTTGAAGTGAACGGGCATGGGTGGCTGCAATCATTTTGCCGTTTTTAATCATCGAATATGCGGAATCTTGAATTGCGCTTTCCAGCACCATATTGCGATGTTCGGCTTCAGCTTTCGTTTTGGGTGAAAGGAAGTTTCCATCATCGGTTCGGAATGGGTCAAGAAGGGTGTGTTTCATGGCGGATGCGCGTGTAGCCCTATCCGCTACCTGCTTCTGATAAGTGGCATTCTGATCAGGCATGGGATTTACTCCTGTAAAATTTATTGTCCGCAAAAGGCGGAAAGGGCGCGCACCTGGCTACGCCTTTAGGTATTTGCAAAATATTGCCTGTGGATTGCTGGAATAGATAGAAAAAGTTGGCTAGATATGGTCAGATTTGGAAATTTTGAGGGAAATAAAAAAATAGCTTGACTTTATACGCCGCTGGCGTATCTTATGGGTATGGAATTTATTGAAACCACCTTATTTACCAAACGCCTCTATGAATGTATGACGGAGGCTGAATACGCAGTTCTTCAAAATACACTTATTGAACATCCCGATGCCGGAGATATAATTCAGGGTACAGGTGGTTTGCGAAAAATTAGAGTTGGTCAGGCAACAAAAGGAAAAAGAGGTGGTACAAGAGTTATCTATTACTGGATAACTGCAGATTATAAAATATATCTCATGGCTATTTACGCCAAGAATCAGCAAACAGACTTGACGCCAAAACAAAAACAGCTTCTGTGTGATGCAATAAAGGAGTTTAAATAATGGAAGATGAACTTTTTGAAGAACTGTTGGGGAGCGTAAAAGAAGCTGTGGCAATCTCAAAAGGAGAGGCAAAACCCAGCCGAGTTTTTCGTATTGATCCTGTTGATGTAAAAGCAATCAGGGAAAAGGCCGGTCTATCCCAGAGTGAGCTTGCAAACATGATGTGCGTCAGTGTAAGAACCTTGCAGAATTGGGAACAGGGCAGGAGGCGTCCTACTGGACCAGCAAGCGCATTGATACGAATTTTTGAAAGAGATCCTCAGTCAGCAGTAGAGGCATTATGTGGGTTGCCAAATAAATAAAAGGTAGGATTATGAGGTTGCTATTTTTTAAAGAATATCAGTAACTCTGTAATTAATTTATGTGATAATAATACTAGTCTTCCTTTTTTACTAATGAGTGTGGTGATTGGTATTGCCCCCAGCGTCAATCACGGAACCCCCAGAATTAATATCCCCGCCCGTGGTCAAAGTTGTTCCAATATCCACGCTTTGATCAAAGGAAGACGGGCCAGTAAAGGCCAGGCCACCTGGACCTGACATGGAACCTTGTGTAGCAGCGGCAAGATTGAGACTTGAACCATTGCTTCCATAACTGGCTGAACCCGTTGAAGTCTGGCTCATATTTCCGGTTACCGTCTGCGTATAATCTCCCTTGATAATCTGTTCCAGGTTGCCGTCATATTCCTCAAGCGCATTTCCCTTTACGCTTGTAAACATATCTCCTTCACAGTGAATAACCATATGGCCGGACGGTAAAATTTCCACCGCCGATCCAGTGTCCATTTGTGTAATCCTGATATTCCCTGCCCTGCATAGCTGAATCAATGCCCTGTTCTGGCATAAAACCACATCTTCATAATATGGTGGTGCATCCACTGGAGGCTGTTTGTCAGTCCGCTTGTGTTGAAACTGTCCCTCGCCCTGGCATACATCCGGCGCAAGGTTTACCTTTCCTCCAGGGCTCGCCTGCGCCGATCCTACAACCAATGGACGGCGTGAATCGCCTTCTACAAATTGAATCCATACCTTGTCGCCAA
>CAYNKM010000219.1:0-3644 GCA_964397795.1 uncultured Desulfovibrio sp.
GAGCGGGCGGTTCATACCCGCCAGGTCGAGGGTTCGACTCCCCCCCTTGCTACCATAAATGATAAAAATCTCATACTATAAACCCCATGGAACGCCGCAACCCGGCAATTCATGGGGTTTTTCCTTGGGAAGTCCGATCGCGGATACATCAAGCATCCGCATGGATTGGGCATTTCAATTTGTATCGAGTTTTGTATGCGGTTTCAGAATTCCCAAACTGCATACAAAAGGCCAGGATTTTCCAGATATCACAGGGGTTTATGCATAATGCTGCATTTACCGCGGCAATCCCATTGATATAATTTGCGCTTTCTCTTTCAATCTCGTTCCCTTTTCAGAAGGCGTTTTTTCCGTCCATAAGCATCCGTGAAAACCGGAGGCAACCTGGCGTGTTTGTATCAAGTTTTGCATGTGGTTTCAGTTTTCGCAAACTGTATACATGCAGCTTTTCTTGTATTTGAGAAAAAATTGTTAAACCTTTAATCTGTTTAAAAATCATATCAGATATGCTGAGAATAAATCCATGAAAGATAAAAGCAAAGCCATGCTTGACACAAGAAAAAATTGGCAACACACCAAGTCTAACGACATAGCCAATTCAACTTATTATATTAAATGTGAAGAAATTTTAAAAAATTTGGGGAGCCAATATATTGATTCTCAAATGACTATCATTGATCTTGGCTGTGCAGACGGAAGGTTTACCGAGTTGTTATCCAGATATTCCAAAAATGCCATTGGTTATGAATTATCTCAATCTATGCTGGATAGAGCATTAAAATTACGATCTTCTGACAAGCTGAAATTCTTTTCCATCGATCTTCAAAGTACAGGCTGGACTCTACCCCCGAGTCAACTTTCCTTGTGCATGGGGGTTTTTACATATATTTATGAAGATTCACAGATGAAGTATGATCTGCGACAAATATACAACTCATTAAAAGAGGGAAATGGAGAAATATTCATAACCAGGGAAAGTCTCTCAAAAACACAAACTTTCTGTTGGATGACTCAGGACAAGTATTATAGTATTTATAGGTCTTATAATGATTATTATAAAAATTTTATTAATAGTGGATTTGCATTTATTAATGAAATTAAACTATTTGAAGATGAATATGTAATAAATTCTTTCAGAATATGGAGATGTGTAAACTTATAAACTTTCCCAGGTTTTAAGCAGGCTTGCGGCAACCCTATAGTCTTCTACAGTATCTATATCCATGGCTCGGACTTCAATTCCCGGCATGGGCAAGGCAGGTTCAAGCATATTATAAACATACTCGGTATCGGAATTGATATAAGCAGAAGCCAGGCGGCAGGGACCGGTCCATTCAAATTCGCCATTATGCCTGGAAAACCTCGTCACCTGAGCCGCCATATTCACATCGCAAAAAACTCCATCCTGGCTTCTTTTTTTACTGTAGGCAATAAAAGGGCGTTGTTGCCGCAAACAGAGGGCAGCGTCTTCCGGATGAATAATTAAGTCGCCATCCCATTGCATGACTTCAGGTGTGCCGAATTTGGCGCCCAACCAGAAGGAATAGCCTGATGAGGTGTCAAAATAATCATGGTTATATACAAAAAGAATATCGCGGCGTATACTGGCGGCAAGGGCCATGACGTCAGCGCTCTGAAAGCCGACCACAATCCGCAAATCACGCACATGCTTAAAGTTGTCAAGATGCCGTTCAAGCAGGGTTTTGCCGTTCAGCTCCATAAGCACTTTTGTCTTGCCCAGGCCCAGTCTTGAGCCGATGCCAGCGCAATTCAGCACAAGCGTTCCAGGAATCCGCATAATGTCTTCTCATCATAACATATATAATCCGCGATAAGCAAAATGCTTTTAGCGGGAGGATGTGTTAAACCGGAGGCAATGGCAATATCGGCTAGGCGCATGGCTTCCATGTCGTTATGGCCGTCGCCAATGAAAACCACTTTAAAACCCTGTGCCTGTAAAGCGATTACAAGCTGTTCTTTTTTTAAAACAGTTTCCAGTTTATTTATCGCATCATTCTTTATGCTGGCGTGAGAGCAATGCACAGCACAAGGTATTCGCGTCATTAACTGAGCAATCCAGACATCGAGATTGGTTGTGGCTATGCTGCACTGATCTGAATGTTTGGCTATGAAATTGATAATTGCCGAATGCAAGGGAACATTTTTAAGCAGACCGGAAATTTCCTTTACAGGATAATTTGCCAGCATGTGGATGCGACAAATAAAATTTTCCAGATAAGGCACATTGCCCGCAATGGCCTTATAAGTGAGTTTTTCTATTTCCTTTTCAATATGAAAATGTTTTCCAATTAAAGGCAGCGTTTCGCAGGTGGTGATAGTGCCATCCATATCAAAAACAAAATAAAAATTATCCTTCATGGGGTTAAAACCGTTTTCAGATAATTAACTATATATTCAGATGCTTCACCAAGATGAGGAAAAATCTCCGGGATCAATTTGCGCCTTTTTTCTGCCAATGGATCAATTTTAAGCCTCATCAAATTATTAAACCAACTGGTAATTTCTTCCCAATTCCAGCACATATAATATGCGGATAATATTTTTTTTGCTCCCGCTTCAAAAGAATCCATAAATTCAGCCGGTGAGCGCCTGGGATTGCCCAGATAAATACAAGGGTGGCCTGAAGGAAGCCATTCGAAAATGAAAGAGCCGGAATCAGTTATAAGCAGGCTACTGCACTGGAACAGATTTATAATGTCTCCGGAGAAAAGACATAGGCCATTTGGAAGGTTATCCCACTCTTCGCAATATTCCTGATATTGCTTAAGATTCATTATGCCTTTTTGCTGCACACTATATTCCAGGCTGGGATGGGGTTTGAACACAAAATTAAATTCCGGCGTGGTCTTTGCCAGTTCCAGAAAATTTTTGTAGTAGAGATCAAAAGAAGCCAGGTCATGCAGATTCACACTTGATTGTATAGTCCAGTGTGGCGCATAAATAATAATGGGTTTATCCCGCAATTTGGCAGGTAAAGAGGCTCGAGACGCCGGTTTGACGTAGTCGTCAAGCCTTGGGGCCCCGGAATAAACAGCGTTAATTCCGTAATGCAGGGAATGATAACGCAGTTCTCTAAATTCCTCTCTGGTGGCAGTAAAATATTTCCAGGCGCAATTAATCTGACGATTATTAAAATGATATTCGTAGCTGTTTATAACATTAAAGCCATAAGGCAACTGACAAACAAGAAAATTTATGTCCAGCAGCGTCTTGTTTATGCTTATCTGGAAAGGATCAAGATAGAAGGCGCTGACGAAGACAAGGTCAGGCTTGTATAATTCCAGGGGCAGATAATTGCGGTCTTCACTGTAACCCGGCAATACCCTAAAACCTTTTTCCTGTAATTCCTGTAATTCCCTTTTATGCTCATTCCAGTAAAAATTTGTATTCAAGGATGCTTCAGCCAGATTGTAAAGAACAACAAAAGGATCAAACAGATCGCTTTTCTCCATTGCCTTATATACGTTGGCGCCTGTAAATTTTGCAAGAGTATCAATCACAAAAGCAACTCTAATTTTTTTTCCCCGTAAAATTTTGTTCTTAACTTCTATCTCTTTGATTTTATTCAAGGTATGGAAAGAAACGACTCCATTCAAATCAAGACGCATGCTGTTTCTTAAATC
>CAYNKM010000220.1:0-3630 GCA_964397795.1 uncultured Desulfovibrio sp.
AGCGTGGGGATATCCCGTTTCCAGCAAATAGAATGAGACGTAACCCGCATTGAGGGTCAGATCAATATTTTTATTTTTCAGGAAATTAAAAAGGAGGGAAAAAGAATTGGAGATGGCGTAATAACCATCTTTATAATAATAGAAAAGGCCAAAAGATCCGTTGGCATCCTGATAAACGGATATAGAATCAGGATTTTCCCTGAAAACTACATAATTGCCCAGATATTTATAGTATTCTTTTTCGTCAAAATCATTAATATCATCATTTATCTGGCCATCTTTAATAAGATAGCCGTAAAGCTTATTTCGGAATGTAAAATAGTTTTCGCTATCACAGATAAAAAAAGTCTTTTTCATTTATATTCTGTTTCTGGCCAGTTTCATCACCGCAAGCTTTTTGCCTTTATTAAATCCAGTTCTTTTTTAATTGTCTGATCAAATCCGCTCAATTGCCGCACTTTTTGGGCGGCGTTCTCCGACATTTCCTTAAAGAGTTTTTCATCCGCGGCAAGAGTTCGCAGCGCTTGAACCATGCTTTCAACATCTTCAGACTCAGCCAGGAAACCGCAGCTTTTGTCCACAAATTCCGGCACCGCGCTAACCCTGTTTGTTATGGGAACAAGGCCGCAGGACATGGCTTCATCCCGGGAAACGCCCTGAGAGTCCATACGGGTTGGTATAAGGCAAACTCCATTTTCCCGATATTTTTTCAACATTTGTTCCCTGTTTAAAAACCCCCTCTCAAGCTTTACATTGGGAAAGTCTTTTACGGGAGCGGTAAAATCATCAAAAAACGCCCCATCCCCGCAAATGGTGAATGTGAATTTATTAAATTCAGGATATTCTGATAATTTGCAAATTGTTTTAACGGCAAGATCCACAGCATATGTCTTGTTTTGAAAAGATCTTATGGTCAGAACCTTAAAACGGTGGTCGGCCGATTTCGGTTTATATGAATAAAACTGGTTATCAATATAATTATGAATAATATGGGTATTCTGATCGGGAAACTTCATTCCAAGATCTTCTTCAGCTTCCTTGCGCAGGGTTTCCGATACAAAAACATAGGAAATGTCAGGATTGTCTTCCAGAAGGATTTCCCGCCACATTTTAAGGTAATAGTCTGATCTTTTTTTCTGTTTGGCTATCGCGTCCTCGTCCATAAGCTCAAAATTAAAATCTCTTCTTTTCCAGTGCTGGATTTCGGTACCGTGAATCCAGATTATAATTTTAAGCTTTCCACGGAATTTCTTGAGAACATCCCAGATGGCGCGATCAACCAGATGTACCAGCACAAGATCGATTTTTCCGGTCTTTAATGTTTTTTCCAGCTCAAGCCAGTCGCCGGTGACAACATTTATATTCTCAAACTCGGAATATGATAACCTTTGAGGCTGCGTACAATAAATATCAAAAACATTATTCTGGGCGGAATAAGTTCTGACTCTGGTATGTACAAATCCATATTTATACAGATTTTCATATTCGGGATAATTCTTGCCGATTACCAGAACATTATTTCTGCAAATAACAGCTTCCGGTTCTTCCTGATTTTGTCCAAAGACAATTTCCTTGAGAGCGCCTTTGCCACTCCCAATAACCCGCATTCTTAATTGAATGAATTTACATGCGGGCGGGATGATCAAGGCGCTTTTACCGGCTTTGGCTATCGTATGAGAAAGCTTTTTTTTATCCTGATCCAGATAAATAAAGGCGATTCTGACATCCATCGCGCCGTCATAGTGGATATCAACAACATTGTTATCCGTCAGATTTAAATCTTCCCTGGGATATATCTCCTTGCCCAAATAAACATGCTCATTTTCTGGCAGTGAGGATTTGATATTCAGCGTGTTCTGATCCATGGAAAGTTTGATTTTTCCGGAACTTTTAAAAATATGGTATAATTGTTCTCCCGACAGAGTGATTACATCGTCATATTTTTTGGATGTTTCGCCAGATATCTGGAGCTGTTCTGTAAAAGAAAGTAATTCTTCTTCCATATTTAGCCCAGAATTGTGGATTTCAAGATCCAGGACATCATTTAATACCCGAGAAGTTTCTCTGGAACCTCTGGCGGCGAAGTTGAACTCATCAATAGCAAGACCATTTTCTATTTTCTGGCCTTTTTTAATGCATTCTACAAACTCATTCAGCCCTTCTTTTTTAACAAGGCATCTGTCTGGTAAAAGCGCCTGATTTTCCCTGTATTGCTTTCCATCATTTTTTAATACAAGCTTTTCATTTTCCAGCTCATAAAAACTTGCCTTGCCAAAAACCCTGGAATTGCTATATTTGGTCGCCAATACCAAATCAAGCAAATAGGATTTGCCATAATAATGGGGTGGATTACAAAAGGCGACAAATTCCACCTTCGATTCTTGTATATATTCCCTGCTCTCCTCGATACTTTCGCTAAAAATTATCTTGGGATGGCTAAAACCTTTATATCCGGTAACAATTAACAGTTTTTCTGGCCAAAGTTGCTGAAAAAACTGATTACAGACAAGCCTGAATTCTTCTTCCGTATCACATTTTGCCATGACCGCAATTGTGGCAGGCTGTCTTTTTTTCAGATTCCAGATTTTATTTTTGATATATTCAAGCCTGTTTTCATAAGTATGTTCCGAAAGAATTTTTCTCAAAGAGAGTAATCTGTGTTTTTTATATAAAAGCTTATCATGGATAAAGGGAGTAATTCTCTTTTGCAGCTCGCCTGAATTATCGCTGCTGATTACAAGATCCCCAAAGAAATTTCGCGCACCCCTGGAGAAATTGGAAATAACTAGTGTATTTGAAGCCATAAGTTCAAAAACCCTTCGGGCAAACATGGATTGGGACTGCTTGATGCTGTTCATGTTGATACCAAAGGAATATCCCTTGTAAGCGCGATCAATCTCTTCATAGGGCAACTTGCCCAGAATATATTTACTGTATTTGTCGGGAAATAAATAATTGGGATGGTTGTTGCCAAAATTCCTGTCATATATCTCAAGATTGGACAATTTAATGACAATATCGGTCAGAGAGGCAAAGTCTTTTTGTCTTTCCGGATAGCGCATGTAATATGAGCCCGCAAAACAGAATGCGTCTTTGCGATCATATTTTTCAACTGGATTGTGCAAAACAGGCTGGGCGGCAAACGGCAGCAGATAGATGCGGTTATGCCCGACTTCCTTCTTATATAAAGGAATTTTATCCATATCTGTGGTAAAAACAAAATCCACGGCTTTTGCCAGCGGCAAAAATGTGGAAAAATGGACCGGATCTTCCTTATTCCACAATATGCTAGGGATGGCTTTTCGGCGGCAATACAGGATAAGTTCTCTGAGTTCCTCCGAAAAGTTACTTACCTTTAGCTTCCAGGCCTGATCTTTTCCTTCCCAGGCAGACTCAATAAATAATATGTCAGGTTTGAATTCTGTAATCTGCTGTTTCCAGGTTTCAGGTAAAAGATCTATTATTTCTCCCTCATATTTATAACATTGTCTTGTAAAATTATCCATTATCGCCGCAATCCTGATTATTTTATTTGCGGGCTTTTTAAAATTTAAATCTTCTTCCTTCAAATTTTTGGCCAATAATATATCGCCAGTCTGGGAGTCGGGGGGGGAACTGGCTTTAACAGCA
>CAYNKM010000221.1:0-3615 GCA_964397795.1 uncultured Desulfovibrio sp.
CTGCCCATCGCAAGGCAATGTTGAATAATCTGGCAAAGGCTCTCATTCAGCATGGAAAGATCTGTACCACCGAGATGAAGGCAAAAGACCTTCGCCGCGTGGTAGAACCCATGATAACTTTGGCCAAAAGAAATGATGTACATGCAAGACGTCTTGTTTATAAGGAATTAAACGATCACGCCCTGGTTAAACATCTTTTTGATAACATTGGACCTATTTTTGCTGATACTCGCGGCGGTTATACCCGGGTTATCAAACTTGCGCAAAGACGAAAGGGTGATAATGCACCAATGGCAATTATTGAGTTTTCCAGGACGGAGGCTAAAAAGGCGGAAACAGCTGAAGCCAAATAGCAACCCTGTTTTCAGCTAATTTTTTATTAAGGTTTAAAGAAGCGAGAGTGGCGGAACTGGTAGACGCACTGGACTTAGAATCCAGCGCTTTTCAGCATGGGGGTTCAAGTCCCCCCTTTCGCACCAAGCTATAAATGATTTCCGGCCAGGTTAATCCTGGCTTTTTTTTACGAGACCAGAAAAACATTATCATCATGATTAATAGATCATTCTGCCCTGTGGACTTTTATGATCTTTTAAGGTAATAAAAACAATATTTTTTTAATGAACTTAAGCTCAAATAACAATTATTCGCAAAGGAGCTGGTTGTGGATTATAAAATTGAAGAAGATTCCCCTATTAAAAAAACTATTCATGTTACTGTTAAACCCGAAGAAGTTGACGCGGCATTGGCCGGTACAACCGCAATATACAAGGAGAATGCCCAGGTTAATGGATATAGAAAGGGGAAAGTGCCTACTTCAATTGTTGAGCAAAAATTTCACAATCAAATATATGACGAAGCCAAGGAAAACCTGCTTAATGTTCATATTAATGATATTCTAACCCAGCTTGACGTTACTCCCGTTAGTGGAATCCACATGAAGGGCGAAGACAAGCCTTTCAAGAAGGGTGAGGAATATGATTATACCATAGATTTTGAAATTCTGCCCAAATTCAAGCTTCCCCCCTATGAAGGACTTAAGGTTGAAGAAGAAAAAACGGTTCTGGATGACAAGGAAGTTGAACTTGTTCTG
Organism: uncultured Desulfovibrio sp.; assembly: GCA_964397795.1. Lineage (GTDB taxonomy): Bacteria > Desulfobacterota > Desulfovibrionia > Desulfovibrionales > Desulfovibrionaceae > Desulfovibrio. The sequence goes on from CAYNKM010000221.1 coordinate 1,091, forward strand.
GAAAAGATGCGGGAAGACAAGACAGAATTGAAAACCGTGGACTCCAATGGCCCTGCCAAAGATGGGGAAATTGTTACTATAGATTTTGAAGCTTTTGAAGATGATAAACCAATCAAGGAATTTAAAGCCAATAATTTCAATCTTGAACTGGGAAGCAAACAGGCCCTGCCCGATTTTGAGAAAATTATAAAGGGAATACCAGTAGGACATACCGCTGAAGAGATAATTAAAATTCCCAATGATTTTATCGCGGAAGAATTGGCGGGAAAAGATATTAAGTTCAAGATTACGGTTCATACAATAAAGGAAAAAGTTTTACCTGCCCTGAATGACGCTTTTGCCAAAAATGCGGGATTTGAGTCGCTTGACAAGATGCGGGAAATAATCAGATCAAGTTATCTTAAAAATATCAAGGATTTAAACAAGGGCGTCGCGCAGCACAAACTCCTCACTCAAATGCTTAAGACATGTGAATTTGAAATACCTCCTTCCATGATAGATATGGAAACAAGATTCCTTTTGGCAAATGAAGCGGAAAGGCTTGAAAGACAGGGTAAAAGTCTTAAATCACTGGGTAAAAGCCCGGAGGAGCTCAAGGAAATTTTCAAGCCAAAAGCAGAAAGCATGGCGCGTAACAAAATCCTGCTTCTCAATATTGCCAAAAAAGAGAACCTGGATGTGACGCCGGAAGAAGTTCAGAAGAATGTTTATAAAAATTGCCTTTTACATGGAGAAGACTATAAGGAAGTAATGAAGAATCTTGAAGAAAATGGATTAATTTTTCATTTAAGAGATCAAATGATTTGTGACAAGGCGATGGATCTGGTTTATGACAGGGCTGAAATAACAATGACAGAACCATCAAAACCAGAACCGTCAAAAGAGGAAGACTCGCCCAGAGACGAAGTAAATCAGGAAGCTGGAGAAAATTTGGCATCTGCAGACAAAGATGACAAAAAAGACCAGAATCAGCAGGGATAAAACCCGTTGCGGAGAATTGCAAGAATGTATAACGTACCATTTGTAATAGAGAATACTGGAAGAGGGGAAAGATCCTACGACATATATTCCAGGCTTCTTAAGGATCGAATTATTTTATTGGGTTCGGAAGTAAATGACACAGTCGCTTCTCTAATTTGCGCTCAACTGCTTTTTCTGGAATCGCAGGATCCTGAAAAGGAAATAAGTCTGTATATAAATTCTCCTGGCGGTTCGGTAACAGCCGGACTGGCAATTTATGACACAATGCAATATATTACGGCCCCCGTATCAACAGTCTGTATGGGTCTGGCGGCGAGTATGGGAGCCTTTCTTCTGGCAGCCGGCGAGAAAGGGAAGCGCTTTGCCCTTCCCAATTGCCAAATAATGATTCACCAGCCATCGGGCGGCTTTCGGGGCCAGGCTACTGATATTGAAATTCATGCAAGAGAAATATTGAGATTAAAAGATCGTCTCAATCATATTCTTGCGGACAAGACAGGCAGATCGGTAGAAGAGGTAATAAGCGCGACAGAAAGGGATAATTATCTTACGCCTGAAGAGTCCCTGGAATTTGGCATTATAGATAAAATCCTTGTTTCAAGAAAGGATATGGCAAAAACCAGTGAAAAATAATATGGGATCGGAAAAATCTTCCAGCTCCAATTTCGCCCGGTGTTCTTTTTGTGGTAAAACAGAAAAAGAAGTCAAGAATCTTATCACTCAAGATGGCGCTAATATCTGCAATGAGTGCGTGGATGCCTGCAATTATATTATCAGGGTAGATAAAAAGAAGAAGCTGGTTAATGAAAATCATCTCCTCACTCCGCAGGAAATAAAAGATCGTCTTGACGAGTATGTAATTGGCCAGAATGAGGCTAAAAAGATCCTTTCTGTCGCTGTTCACAATCATTACAAAAGAGTTTTTTATGCTGATGCCCTGGGCGATGACGTAGAACTGGAAAAAAGCAATATTCTGCTTGTCGGACCTTCAGGCAGTGGAAAAACCCTTCTGGCAAAAACTCTGGCCAAAATTTTGCGTGTTCCATTTGCCATTGCCGATGCGACCACTCTTACTGAAGCCGGCTATGTGGGAGAAGATGTAGAAAACATTCTCGTGCAACTTCTCCAGAATGCGGAATACAATGTCGAAGCCGCCAGCAAGGGAATAATTTATATTGATGAAATTGATAAAATTTCAAAAAAAAGCGACGGACCTTCAATCACAAGGGATGTTTCCGGAGAAGGCGTACAGCAGGCCCTATTAAAAATTATTGAAGGCACAATGGCCAATATACCCCCCAAAGGGGGTCGAAAGCATCCTCACCAGGAATTTATCAGGCTTGATACAAGCAATATTCTATTTATTGTTGGAGGGGCATTTGTAGGCCTGGATAAAATTGTTGAAGGCAGGGTCAGTGGCAGCTCAATGGGGTTTGGCGCTGATGTGCGCTCAAGCAAAGATATATCTATGGGAGAACTGCTGGATAAAATACATCACCAGGATTTGGTGCAATTTGGCCTCATTCCGGAATTTGTGGGTAGAA
>CAYNKM010000222.1:0-3584 GCA_964397795.1 uncultured Desulfovibrio sp.
GTTGGCGGCCTTGCTGCTTACGGATACGGCGTACCCCTTGCGGGTAAAACTTGTCTCCCCCAGAAACCAACACATGGTTTGAACAGAGCCAAAAATTTTTATTGGGGAGTGGTGTATAGTTTTACAGTATTAAAAATGCTTCCTTCCCGGCTGAAACCTTTTTTGGCGGCTTTTGCATACCATTCCTGGGAAAGAGCTTGATCCGCGTTTACGCCAAAGCCAAATTCATAACACGCTCCCAGAAAACGCTCTGCCTGTCCGTATCCCTGCTTTGCGGAAAGACTGGCCCAGTGGAAGCTTTTCTGTTCATCTTTGGGCGCGCCGTATAAACCCTGACTATAATTCAGCGCCAGATTGAATTGGGCTTCAGGATTGCCAGATTCGGCGGCTCGGGTCATGAGGTTCATCACCTGCTGCGGATCTTTGGGAACGCCCGCGCCCACCTCATAGCAATAAGCCAGAAGAAGCTGGGCTTCAGGATCATTTTGCTCGGCGGCAAGCTGAAACCACTGGGCTGCGACTGCCATGTCCTGCGTAACTCCAAGACCATTTTCATAACACCTGCCCAGCATTACCTGGGCTCTCGGATTGCCATTGGAAGCCAATGGTTTTATAAGTCTTAATGTTTCATCGTATTTTCCTATATTATAGGCAGTCCATGCTTCAGTCAGTATTTTATTGGCGGCTTCGGAACTCTCCGCGTCCACAGCCAGGGATTCCCGGGAAATAAATGTGCCAATAAAAAGAACCAGAGTGATTGTCATCAATAATTTATACATCCTGTTCTCCATAATATTGGGTTTGCGCAAGAAAATTAATCTTTTTAGGCAAGATTTGCAATATTGCCCAGGCAACGCCCAGGACGGACATATCAATATTATATGGAATAACCAGACAATCGTATGTCTTGTTCAAGTTATTGGGCGGATTTTCTGCCAGAAACCGCGGCAGAGTATTATCGGGGAGACATCCTGGACAGGCTAGATAGCTGCTCTGGTACAAGCCATGATATTTTTTCCGGCTGGATCGCGCAGGGGAATGGGTCATTAACCCAAATATTTTCGGGATTGAGTTTCAGCTTTCCAGACCAAATAACAGTAAAAGACAGGTAATTTCCGGCTGAAATCGGGAAGGAGATAATAATGAACAACCAGAACGGGGACAACCAGACGCCTTTGGCGCAAGAAAAGAAGCCTCTGGAAGCAGAGATTGTTGAAGAGGAGTCTTCCTGGTCCTCAGGACAGGGAAGAGGAGCCTATAGGCCGGGCGGCAGGCAATTTTTCAGCAGAACAGTGACTTTTGCCCAAATTGACAATACAGGGTGCATGGCCGCTTTTCTAACCTGTTTTATTTTTTGCACCTGCCTTTTTCAGTGGGGCCTTCTGTCCGCGATTGGTTTTCTGGTTTTTCATACAATTGGCAATGTTATTTCTTCCGTTTATTCCGCCCGCCGTCTTATTCAGGGTTTAACATATAAAATATGGACTTTGCGTATTCTTAATTGGGTCATTTCCTTTTTTATCACCGCATGGCTGTCAGGCGGATTTAAATGACCAGGGATTTATGGCATGTTTATTTACTTGAGTCTTCCAATGGAAATTTTTATTGTGGAATAACAAACAATCTGTTCAGGCGTCTGCGGGAGCACAATGGCGTGCTGAAGGGAGGAGCGAAATACACACGCCAGGGTCGGCCTTTTATTTTGCGCGCATGTTTGCCCTGCCGCGACAGAAGCTCCGCCCAGAAGCTTGAAGCCAGAATCAAGACAATGCCAAAAAGTGGAAAAATGGTTTTTTTTGGAGATTGTGTGAATGCCGGGTCTTGAAATTTCCATAGCTTTCTTTTTCACGGCGCTCTTGCTGGGTATTTCTCCAGGGCCGGACATTATTTTCGTCCTGACGCAGTCCGCGCTATATGGGGTGCGGGCGGGTCTTGTCACAACATTGGGTCTGTGTACCGGTCTTTGTCTTCAGACCCTGGCCGTGGCGTTGGGGCTGGCGGCCCTGCTTCACACGTTTCCCCTGGCCTTTAACCTTCTCCGTTATTGCGGGGCCGCCTATCTTTTATGGCTCGCCTGGCTTGCCTTGCGGGCAAAACCGGACAAGGTGGGGATTAATAATAAAAATGCCTCGGGCAGTCATACCCAGTATTATACCCGCGGGGTAATCATGAATGTGACCAACCCAAAGTTTACAATATTTTTTCTGGCCTTTTTACCGCAATTCTGCAATCCGGGCAGAGGCGGCATGACTCTTCAGATATGTTATTTTGGCTTGCTTTTTATTATTGCAACTCTAATGGTGTTTTCTGCCGCCGCCTGGCTGGGAGGGAGCCTCGCAAAATGGTTTAATAATTCCCCCAGCGCCCAGCTCTGGCTTAATCGGGGGGCTGCGGCTGTTTTTATCAGCCTGGCATTAATGCTGGTCCTTATTGAAAATTGAATCAGGAGGAAAAATGAATAAATATCTGGTTTCAATAAACGATCTCCCGCCTTCAGGAAAGGAGTTTTTCCTTGATGATCAGTCAATATGGCTTGATCCTTTAAAAGAATTTAAAATGGATTGCCGTATTACTTCTCCCCTGAAAATTAATCTGTTTGTCATGCCTGCCGATAACGGATGCCTTGTGCGGGGAGAACTGACTGGCGCGGTAATCGTCCCATGTAATCGCTGCGCTGAAAACGCGAATATCAGCATTGACAAGAAGTTTGACGAATACGAAGAAATTCCCGAAATTACCCGCGCGGCTCAGGACAGCAAAAACGCGGAAGGTCATATTGTTTTTGACCGCAACGCTCCCATGCTGAATCTGGCCGAAATCGCCTGGGAGCAATTCATGCTCTCAATGCCTGTAAGTCCGCTTTGCAAGCCGGATTGTCGCGGACTTTGCCCTTCCTGCGGAGCCAATCTGAATCTTGGCGCCTGCGAATGTGAAGACAATTCCGGAGATCCCCGTCTTGCTGCCCTGAAAGGCATTAAAATCAATAAAAAATCCAGTTAAAACTTTTATGCTTAAACATTGGGAATTTGACGCTGCCTCAATGCGGTTACGCCTGCTGGATCAGAGAAAGCTTCCGGAAAAAAGGGAATGGATAACTTGCGACCGCAGTCATGAGGTTGCGGAGGCCATCCGGAAAATGGTGATTCGCGGCGCTCCGGCAATTGGAGTGGCGGCAGCCTGGGGCTGTGTCCTCGCGGCCAGGGAAGCCAGTAATTATCCGGATTGGCGAAACTGGCTAAATGGCGCGCTGGATGAGCTTTCCAGCGCGCGTCCAACCGCTGTCAACCTCGCCTGGGCCATAAAACGCATGCGCAAGACGCTGGCGTGCGCCGAAAGTCCGCGGGATCTGGAATCGCTCTGGCTTGAGTCAGCTATGGAAATCGCCAGGGAAGATGAGGAAATTTGCCGCCAAATAGGACAGAGCGGAAAAAATCTGATAAAAAACGGCGATACCGTCCTTACTCATTGTAACGCGGGGGCTTTGGCATGTTCCGCTTATGGCACAGCCCTTGGAGTAATCCGGGCGGCGTGGGAGGAAGGTAAAAAAATCAGCGTAATCGCGGATGAAACCCGGCCTCTTTTTC
>CAYNKM010000223.1:0-2362 GCA_964397795.1 uncultured Desulfovibrio sp.
CGCCCAAAATATTCTGCGCTATCGCGCTTCCCTGTCCGGCCGCCCTTTCATACCACTAAAGCGCTTTCTGATAATCCTGAATCCCCTCTTCCCCAACGGAATATATAAAGCCCAGCATCAACTGCGCGTCAATATCCCCCTGGTCAGCCTTTCGCGCGATATCCGCCAGATCGTCCGCAAAATCCTCTTCTGTCTCCAGATTAAGAACATAGACAAAAGCCAGACATAGAAATATCCAGATTATCGCTTTTACCCCTTTGGAAAAACCAGGCATGTTTTCTCCAGATTTTTGCCTTGCCTGTTCAACTCCGCATATTCACCCCGGCCTTGCCACAGGCACTTGTCACATATCCTGCCGAAATAGTCCCTGCCAGCCAATACCAATCTGGATAATGGATTTTCCGCATTCCCACGCGCTTCTTTCAGGTTTATACGTTATTAATAAAATCAAAATGAACGGTCAGAGCCAAAAATAAAGAGCGGGCATCACAAGATGTCTCAAAATCAAATTTTTATTTGATTCGGGAAGATCATTAGCCATAAATCGTCGTTTTTGGCTCATTTACGGCGCTTGTCACCCAGCATGAGACTCCAGTCTGACGTTGGGAGCAATTTTTGGGATGGCTTCTACTATTGTTTGTTCATTCCCGCCAGTGCCGCGCATCCATCCTCGTTTCCCTTCTGACATGCCTTTGTAAAATACTCCCTGGCAAGTTCCAGATTCTTCTCCACCCCCTGCCCTTTCGCATACATTTCTCCCAGCATATGCTGCCCCCAGGAATATCCCTGATCCGCCCCCTTTTTATACCATTCATAAGCCCGCTTATAATCCCGCTTTGCGATGTCTCCTTCATAATAAATATTTGCCAAAATATGCTGGGCCCTTTCATTTCCCTGCCTGGCCGATCTTGTGAACCATTCAAGCGCCTTGTTATAATCCTGCTCAACCCCAAGACCATCGCGATGCATGAGACCCAGCTTGAATTGCGCCTCAGCATCGCCCTGATGAGCCTTTTGCTCCCATTCTTCCCAGCTCAAGGCTGTGCTGAAAGAGGGAAATACAAGCATGGCTAAAATAATGACAGACACATTTAAAAACATGGGAAAATCAGGCGGATTTCTCATATGAACTTTGACTTCATATTTTTGTTTCAGCTGAATTAAATCATTTTTAATTTATAATATAAATACTTGATCAATACAAGGCAGTTATGTAGGTTATATTAAAATTTATATCGTAATCCATTTATTATATGTCTTCAGCTTTTTTTATAAACAAACACCCAGTTGAAGTGATCCGCAAAAAAGTAATCCGTTTTCGGTTGGCCCTGCTTGACGATAACCGGCTCCGCCTATCGGCGCCTCTTGATTCCACCAATGCCCAAATTCGCGCCTTTCTGAATCAAAGCGCGTCCTGGCTGGAAAAACAGCTGGCTAAAAAATCCAGGAACGCTCCCTTTCCTGGCGATAACTGTTTTGCACAAGGTAAAATTTTTTTCTGGGGGAAGGAATACCTTCTGGCTCTTCATAAAAATTCCCCTGAACCGAGACTTGAAAAAAAGGCAGATATTGTTAACGTCTATCTGCCTGAAGGGGAAACCTGCCCGCGTTACTGGATTTTGGACTGTTATATAAGGGAAACAGCGGAAAAATTAAACCGGCTTATCCCTCTCTGGCTAACGCTTATGGACTTGCCGCCGATAAAATGCGCGGTGCGCGTTATGAAAAGCAGGTGGGGATCCTGTACCATGCATAAAAAAAGCATACGCATCAACGCCTGGCTTGCGGCAAAGCCACCAGAATGTCTCGAGCTGGTTTTGGTGCATGAACTCTGTCACTTTTTTGAAAAAGGTCATGGGCCGAAATTTTATCAATTATTGGGCGAATGTTTGCCAGACTGGAAACAACGCCGCCAAATGCTCGCAAACAGGGGAAGTTAAGAGGATGAGAATTATGCTGAACAGAATTATTATGATAATGGCAATGGGTCTGCTTCTGGTTTCAGGTGTCGCCCATGCGGAGACTGAGGAATTGGCTCCAGGCTTTGACGCCTGTACCGAAAAAGCCCAAAGCACAGCGGATAATCTTGACTGTTTGAGCGAGGCTTTTACCTACTGGGATAAAATCCTGAATGACAATTTTGCCGTATCGAAAGACGCCTGTTCCGAAGTGGAAAAACCGAAACAGTGTGTCGCCGATCTTCTCAAGGCTCAACGCCTCTGGATTCAATACAAGGAAGAGATGGCTGCCGTTATTATGGAATTAAATGGCGGCGGCAGCCTTTCCAGACTCCTGGCAAACTCTTTTGTCGTAAGGGAAACAAAAAAGCAGGCCAAACTGCTATCCGGTCAGGAATAAATAT
>CAYNKM010000223.1:2462-3559 GCA_964397795.1 uncultured Desulfovibrio sp.
CTGAGAATATCACCTTTCAGTGAATGGAGCAGAAATGTCATGTATTTTTTGCAAACGAATAGCCCTAAATGGAATTGAGCTTTCCGATGGGAATATTATCCATAAGGATTGTTATGAGCGAGCCAAAAAGGAATTGAACGATCTTCACAGGGAGATTGACGACACCAGAAAAATGAAGCGTGATGCCGAGGAGGAAGAAACGGTCCTGGATAGCATCTTTCGCTTTTTCTCTGGACGACAGAGAAAATACACTCAACATGATATTGACAGATTTCAGAAACGTTTAGAAGCAATCCAAAGACGCATTCCTGAAATTAAAAGAGAACTGGAATACGTCCATGATTATATGCTTGAATACCCTCCAGACTGGGATGACAGGCGCAAGCAGCTTTACGATTATGTCGATGGTAGAAGATGGTTTGGAATGTGTGAAATATGTGGCGAAACCTATCATTTACAAGTTCACCACATCATCCCACTTTCAAAAGGAGGTTCAAACAAGGTAAGCAATCTCAGGCTGCTTTGCCGGGAATGTCATTTAAAAGAACACAATAAGGAAGATTTTGGTGAGAAGGAGTATAGGAAACTTGCCCTTCAGGACAAAATCGAACTTATCACAGAAGCAATTGAAAAACATCGAAATATCGAATTTTATTATCAGAAGCCCACTGATCAAGTTCCTATTAAAAGAACAGTCAGGCCAGCAGGATTTTCAAAAGCATGGCATAGATTCAACACCGAAAATTTTACTCTTTGTGTGGATGGCTTCTGTTTCACCCGAAAAGATAATCGAACTTTCGCATTGAAGAGAATAACACGACTTAAAATTATTTAGATATTCAGTGGATATGTATTTTTCATAAAAACACGTTTTTTGCAAAGGTATTTGTAGGTATATATCTAAAATATAAGCAGGAAATATGATGAAAGGCAAGATGCTATTTGCGGCCTTGGCGATGTTATTCCTTTGTAAGGAATAACCAATGACTTTGTGGAAGGCTGCAAGTGGTTGGGCATGGCCGCATCCCGGGGGCATCCCCAGGCGGGTGCCGAATACCATATAAAGTGTAAATAGGCAATTTTGCTTTACCTACCCA
>CAYNKM010000224.1:0-3540 GCA_964397795.1 uncultured Desulfovibrio sp.
TATCTCGGTGTGAAATTCTGCTCGCTTGTCAATTCCGGCTCTTCCGCCAACCTCAAATACCAATGCTCTGGCGCAAAATTCACTGGGAGTCTGTTATGCTTCCCTTGGTAAAAACAGGGAAGCCCAGAATATTTGGCAGGAGGCCCTAAAAAACGCGAATAATCAGGATTTGAAAGGACAGATTTGCTATAATCTCGGAACTCTTTGTCAGAAGGAAGGAGATATAGGACAGGCTTCCAAGTGGTATCGTTCCTGTTTGTCAAATCAGCAAAAACATATTTTTGCCTGGCTGAGAATGGGTCAGTTGAATGAAACCAGAAAAAGGAAAAAAAGCGCGAGAAGATATTATCTGTGTGCTGCCAATCTTGCGGATATCAATAGCGTGGAATTTGTAATTTCCCAACGCTGTTTAATTAAGCTTGCCATAAACAGCAAGGATGAAAGCCGGGTGAGGAATATACTGAATCAGTTAATTTATAAAAATCCCAATGATGTTTCATCCATAAATATGCTTGCAAATATGTATCTTCAGGAAAATGGAGATCCGGCAATCTCTGAAATGCTTGCCAAAAAAAGTATTCAGATAAGGGATAATCAGGAAGCCTGGCGTATTCTTTCCCTAAGTCTGGCGCTTTTGGGCAAGAAAGAAGATGCGGAAAAAGCCAGGGAAATCGCGGAAAGAAAGAATGACTGAATTTTATTCTTCCAGGTAAGCGGATAAGCTGTCAAATTGTTCAGGAGAAAGATTTTCTGGTCGAAGTGAAGGGTCAATATCAAGCTTATTTAAGGCATTGGCCAGATATGGAAGATTATTCATCCGGAATATGCTTCCCAGCTGTTTTCGCCTGTTTTGAAAACAGATTTTGAGGAGTCTGGAAAGTTTTTTTGGCTTGGCAGGGTGATCTTCTCTTGGTAATGGAACAAGAAGAATTACACCCGAATCAACTTTGGGAGGTGGGGAAAAAGATCCAGGGGAAACCTTGAATTCTTTTTTCACTTTTGCGAAACTTTGCACCCAGACTGAAAGCGCGCCATAATCCCTGGAACCAGGACTGGAAATAATCCGATCTGCTACTTCCAGCTGAATCATGAATACGGCCCTTTGAAGATTGGGAACTTCAGACACAATATCCCAAATCAGCGGAGAGGCGACGTTATAAGGCAAATTCCCAATAATTTTCCATGATTCCTCAAGATCTCCCCATGCGAAGGACAGGGCGTCCATATTATAAATTTTTACATTTTCCTTTTTTTCATTATTTAATTTATCCGCCCAGCGAGTGTCTTTTTCAATAAAATCCAGTCTGGAAAACGGTAATCTCAATAAAATATTACTTAATGCCCCTGGTCCGGGTCCAATTTCCAGAATATTATCTCCCGGCTGGACATCCAGAAGGTTGACAATCCTGTTACAGACATCGGCATTTACCAGAAAATGCTGCCCCAGACTTTTTTTGGCCTGGCTGGCGAGAGATACTTCCTTTTTCATCAGGCAAAACATTTAAAAGACATGATAAATGAGGCCCGGCCCTGGGATGAAGAGCGCAGTTTGGTGGAAAAGCCAAATAACTTGCGTAAGGGGGCGGTCGCGCTAATCATTTTAATTCCCGATCGATCATCCATATTTTCAACTGTCCCCCCGTTTTGCTGGACAAGAGAGAGAACGGATCCCAAAAAATCATCCGGAGCCGTAATTTCAAGCTGCATCACTGGTTCCAAAATTACCGGATTCGCCTTGAGTAAAGCTTCTTTCAGGGCATGAGCGACCGCCATTCTCAATCCAGGAAGGGTGGTCAGACCTTCCTCTCTTTTTATATCTGTGATTGTAATCTCAATATCGGTTATTGGCCAGCCTTCCAGCGGGCCGGATTGGAGGGCATCCTCCAATCCTTCCTGTACAGCCTGGATATAAATTGGGGGTAATATTTTTTTTGCGTCGGCCAGATTTTCAGGCAGAAAAGACCCCAGCGTTATTTTGTTTCCCGAATTTCTTGAACCTGGCTTTATTTCAAGTTCAACTTCTCCCTGATGATGTTCCTTGCCGAGCTCGCGGTCAAAATTAACCCGGGCTGATCCAGTATTATTGACAGATTCCCTCAAGACTGCCTGGGGCGGTCCAACTCTTGGTGATATTTTATATTCCCTCGCCAGTCTTTCAAGGATGACATCCAGATGCAATTCTCCCATTCCCGAAATCATTCTCTGTCCGGATTCCTCATCCTCCTCCACATGGAAGGCGGGGTCCTCTTCGGTATAACGCTTCAGGGCTTCATCGAGAATTTTGCCTTCGTCAGCATTTTTAGCCTCAAGCGCGAGAGTTATTACCGGCTCCTGAAAACTGATTGTTTCCAGTTTTGGCCGATCGGAAAGATTTGAATAAGTATCTCCAGTATGCGAGTTTGTAAATCCGGTTATTGCCGCGATGTCTCCTGCCATTAGCTTGTCTATCTGTTCAAATTTGTCCGCATGTAACCTGTGCAAGCGGCCAACTCTGTCTTTTTTACCGGATGTGGAATTAATCAGCGTGTCTCCTTCTGCAATCTGGCCTGAATAAAGCCTGATAAACGAGTGTTTTCTCGCTCCGTCCATCACTACCTTAAATACCAGACCTATGGCGTCATTTTTGGACAGATCTCGACTTTTAATTAAAATATTATTCTCTTTTTCCCCTGGGGAAGGTAAAAATTTGCCCACACAGTCAAGAAGTGGTTGAACCCCAATATTATGCAATGCCGAACCGCATAAGACTGGAGTTATAGTGGATTTTTTACATGCCCTGGCCAGACCTTTTTTAACATCTTCTTCAGTAAAGTTTCCTTCCAGCCATAATTCCAGGAAAGTATCGTCAACCTCGGCAAGCTTTTCAAATAGTTTTTCCCGCCAGGGTTTTATCAGCTCATTTTCTTCAGCGGTTAATTCCAGTTCTCTTACAGTGCTTCCCTGATCGGACTCGTCAAAAATTAATTTTTTTTGAGTTATGAGATCAAGAATTCCAGAAAAGGTGTCGCCAGAACCACAGGGAATATTCAGGGCGACGGGATTAGCTTTCAGTCTTTCTTCAATTGCGGAAAGAGTGGCGTTAAAATTCGCTCCGGTACGATCCATTTTGTTTATAAAAGCTATTTTTGGAAGTCCAAATTTATTTGACTGACGCCATACTGTTTCCGATTGAGGCTCCACGCCGCCTACCGCGCAAAATACACCTACCGCACCATCCATTACCCTTAAACAGCGTTCCACCTCCATTGTGAAATCAACATGGCCGGGAGTATCCACAAGATTGATATGCGTATCTTTCCAGGTACATGACGTGCAGGCGGAACTTATGGTTATTCCGCGTTCCTGTTCTTCGGGAAGAAAATCCATGGTCGCCGCGCCATTATGCACTTCTCCCATGCGATGTATTTTTTTTGTATAAAAAAGTATTCTTTCCGAAAGGGTGGTCTTTCCAGCGTCAATGTGGGCAATTATGCCAATATTTCTTATTGAGGAGGGATTTATGGAAGACATAAAATAATCCGGAGGAAAAATGGATAATTT
>CAYNKM010000225.1:0-3532 GCA_964397795.1 uncultured Desulfovibrio sp.
TGCCAGACGCAAAAGGCATCTTTATCCGCCATATATTCATCTGGCCATATTGCGAATATCTTATCCCGCCAATCTTGAAGAAGGAAAACAGGCCATTGAAGATCTGGGGAAAGACCTGCGTAAACAAGCCCGCCAGGCCGGAATAACCATGCTTGGACCTGCCCCGGCTCCCATACCGATGACCCGCGGTCAAAAAAGATTCCAATGCCTTTTTAAATGCAAGGAATGGAGATTCGCCAGAGATATATATTTATATGCCCAAAGACAGGCCTATGCGAAAAAACTGAAAATATTCCTTGATATGGATCCGGTCAACATGATGTGATTCCACCAAAATCATTTCCGCATTTCCATAAAGTCTTTTAAAAATTATCCGAATATATTTATTACCTGCTGGCCAGGTCATAGACAAAGGGAAAATCCCGAATTTTATCCAGGATTTTCCAGAGTGTTGCTTCAACTGTTTTCATGTCTGCTTTTTGCCTGTTTTGCGATTGTTCACGCCATGGCTGCACCTGTGGCGGTATCGTATAAAAGCAGTCCGCATCTGTAAGATGCGGTAACATGGAGAAAAGAAATGAAGCAAATAACCATCCTTTTAACGCTGGCCTTTCTTTTGATTTCCATATCTCCTGCCCAGGCGGAAGGCACGGGAATGTACCTGGCACCCAAATTTTTAATGTCAATTCAAGATACAGGCCCGTTTTCAAAATCCGGATCCCTTTCCGGATTGGGCATAGACGATTATAGCCAATTTACCCTTGGCGGAGCATTGGCCGCTGGCTATGACTTATGGCCCCAACAGATGATTCCCATCCGTCTTGAAATCGAATTGGCCCTGCGTGGCAACAGTGAAAAAAAATGGGATGATGGGAGTTCCAGAATATCCTCGGTAAAGGGCGTCTGGAATAATACAACCCTGTTTGGCAATATTTTTTGGGATTTCCATAACGAATCAAATTTTACCCCCTATATTGGCGGCGGTCTGGGTATGGCCTTCAATTATACGGGATATGATTTTGAAACCAAAAACGGGGATCATTATTCCCTTGATGACAGGTTTACCAACTTCGCCTGGAACGCGGGAGCGGGTATTTCATATGCCTTTAACGATCTTGTTTCGGTTGACGCGTCCTACAGATTTGTGGGTCTTGGCTATAACGAAGTAAGCACAACTTATAACGGGACAAAATTTGAGATAGGGAATGAGCCCTATAATAATGAATTCATGCTCGGTCTGCGTTTTTCCTTCTAGATAATCCCGCATTTCTTCAGTTTATAATAATCCCCTCCCTGGAGGGGATTTTCTGTCTTAAGTTATCTTCAGAGCGGATTGCCTTTCAATTTGTACAAATTTGAAAGGACTCGCCTCTCCGCTTAACTCATATGAGAATCGCGCTTTCATACCGCCTATCTGTTTATGCTTCCGAATAGCATTGTTATAGTAACAAAGCTCTAAAATACATCTTTCATCTTTCATTTCCATTAATGGCCAAGGTCCTGAAAACCTTTCCATATCCATGTATAAGTTGGGCGCGATATTACCTGTAAAATATTTAAAAAATACTTCTAGAATTGTTTTAGAGGAAATCTATATTGGAAAAATTGCAAAATATGAAGATATTTTAAGAAAAACGAAGAAAAATAAATAAATACATGTGGAAAAATAATTTTATATTTTGTGGAAAAACTGCTTGTATTCCTGTAAACCCTTGTGGGACAAGACTTTCATAATCCATTACAAATTATTGAATTTTTAATTTTAAGCAGGTAATTCAATATCTTGTATTAATTAAAATTAATGGGGAAGAGTACTTGCGCTATCTTTGCCTCTGGCTGCAATTTATTTTGCCATTTTTTTCCGAAATCAGCTATACATTACCCATGAACGCAAAATGGGCAAAAATAGCAGAAATCCTGAAGGGTAATCTGGACTCTGGCAGTTTCCGCATCTGGATTTCACCTCTGGATGCCGAAATTTCTGGCACAAAAATGAATATTCTTGTTCCCAACGAGTATATGGCCGAATGGCTTAAAAAGCGCCTGCTTTCCCAAATTCGCGCTGCCGCCGCCATGGTCCTGGAACAGGATGAAAAATTGTTTTCCATCACGTTTACCGTACGGGAACCCTCCGGCCAAAAGCAATCTGTTCATCATGGTGCAGACATAGTGAAAGATGTGATGGCCGATACCGAGGCGAAGGCCGGATTCAGGGAGAGGCTTCCGATTGGCCACGCGAAAGTTCCTTCAAATCCGGGCTGGAGGTATTCTTTTGAAGATTTTGTCACAGGACCAAGCAACAATCTTGCCGTAGCCGCAGCCATGGATATGTGCAAGCAAGGTCAGGTGCGAACTCTGTTTATCAATTCAGGGCCCGGGCTGGGTAAAACCCATCTTGCCCAGTCTGCTGGTCAGGCTTTGACATCATCCTCCTCCCTCAAGATTGCATATTTGACAGGAGAGCAATTTGCCTCCCGTTTCGTCGCGGCAATGCGGGACAAAACGCTTGAAGATTTTAAACAATATCTATGCGGTCTGGACGCCCTTTTGATGGAAGACATTCATTTTCTCCAGCGCAAAAAAGCAATGCAGGAGATGGCCCTGGGCGTGATAAAAAATTTACAGGCAAAAGGGGCAAGGGTAATTTTTACATCCTCATTTGGTCCGCGCCAGCTGCAGGATATGGATAGTCAGCTTATATCACTTTTCTGTGAGGGGATTTTGGCAAACATGGAAAAACCGGATTGTGAAATGCGTAAGGAAATATTACGGCGCAAAGCTAAAACATGGCAAGTCATATTACCTGAAGAAGTCTGCGACGCGCTTTCAAGCAGACTGGCTTCTGATGTCCGTCAACTGGAAGCATGTCTGAAAAACATGATTTTCAAGGCGAAGCTTCTTCATTCCGGTCTAACCCTGGATCTCGCTCTTGAAACCGCTTCCCAATATGCCGGAGCTGAAAATATTATCGATATTAAAGGTATTGTGCGGCTGGTTTGCGAAAGCTTTGGGCTTACCGAAATGCAATTAAAATCGTCGTCAAAAAAAAGGGATTATGTTCAGGGACGCAATACCGTCTTTTATCTGGCGCGCAAACATACGGATTTAAGTCTGGAAGAAATAGGCTGCATCTTTAACCGGCGCCACAGCACAGTATTGAGAAGCATTACACAGGTTGAGCAGGAACTTGCCATGGATTCACGCCAGGGTCGCCAGCTTGCCCATACCGTTGAACTTATTGAAAGAAAATATGGATTATGCGATTAACTTTCCCTGTGATACTGTCGCAGGATATTTAAAATCAATATTTTAAAAAATTAAGAAACTTCCTGACCAGGGCCAACCCGGGATCGAATCCGCACTTCCTTAAGATTGCCCGGGCTGGCCTTTTTCCCTGAAGCATCCGATTTTCATCTCAATAATATCTTTTGGCTCTGTTCAAACCATGTGTTGATATTTCTGGGGGATGACAACTTTTGTGAACAAAAGTTTTCTACCCGCAAGGGGTACGCCGTATCCGTAACCAGCAAGG
>CAYNKM010000226.1:0-3516 GCA_964397795.1 uncultured Desulfovibrio sp.
TTCTAGCAACATTATAGGCATCAATCATAGTCACAGCCATGGTTTCTTTAATTTTTAGCGAGCCATCTTGGGTAATGAGCAAGGGGATGGATTTTAATTCCCATGACCCAAAATTTGGACTTTGCGCGGAGTTTTGGGGAAGACCTAAATAACGCTCAAAAACATGGCCAGCCCAGCCCTTATTTACAGTACCATTATCGCACTCAACTGTTACTTCGTATTGATTCGCCAACTCGTGAAGTTCAATACCTACCAATTGCTGTAAGCGGCTTATGGCCTCTAAACGTTCCATAAGCTGTTAATCTGTGCTGTTTCCGCTAATCGTGGAAGCGCGAGAGTGTTCAAATAACTTTCATTCATGTCAATGCCTATAAATTGTCTCCCGTGCTTAATGGCAGCGACTCCTGTTGTACCGCTTCCACAAAAAGGATCCAGAACGATCCCGTTTTCCGGACAGGCCGCCAGGATAATTCTTTCCAAAAGCGCCACCGGCTTTTGGGTGGGATGCTTTCCAAAGGCTTTTTCTTTTTTCCCTGGAGTTGGCAATGCCCAGACACTCCTCATTTGTTTGCCATCTTTTTTAAATATGTCATCCTCGGATTTTGAACTTTTCATGGCGTTATAATCGAAATAATGCCTGGCATCTTTTTCTTTCCTGGCCCAGATGAGGGTTTCATGTGAGGCGGTGAACATGCGACAGGCAAGGTTGGGGGCAGCGTTTGGTTTATACCAGGTAATATCGTTTAAAGTATGCCAATTCTGTTTTGGTAATGCGAATCCACATAAAAATATACTATGATACGTTCCTGAAATCCACATTGTACCTTCAGGCTTCAATACTCTCCGACAAGCCGCTATCCAGCGCATATGAAAGTCAAAATCTTCATCAATTCCCTGGCTCTTATCCCAATCTCCTTTATTGACAGAGACTCGTTTACCCGCATGACAGGTTGTGCCATTGTTGGAAAGATTGTAGGGAGGATCAGCATAAATCAGATCAATCGACGCTTCTGGAAGACTATCTAAAATCTCTATAGAGTCTCCCAGGTATAGCTGATAATTTTTTCCAGATGCTGCTTGTTTTGGGACTGATATATTCATAGAATCTTTTTGTAAAGATGGATAAATAGGGTTATGATTGCACGGCTCTTTTTTTAGCTTTCAAATTCTTTAATATATTTTTCTTGTCAAAAAATCTTGGATTAAAATAACAGAGTATTGCTTTTGTATCGCGCACACAGATCTGGATATGATTTTTTTCGCGCATTCCAGCGCCAGGATATAACTCTTCTCCTTCCCAAAATACGCCGCGAACAGTTGTGAATGGAGAATTTTTATGAGTTAGTTTTCGTAATTTACATGTAAAATTGACTATTAGACAATCTCGCCGCCGTATAAGAACATCATTACCACGATGTAGAGTATTTTCCGGCATTTGGAATCTTGAATATTTTTCCCTAATTTTTAATACTTCATAAGCATTTCGTAATAAGAGTAAATTTGATGAATCAAGCAAATTCAGACATTGAGAAATATCTATACAAGCTCCAATAACATCGGGTTCTGTGTCAGAATTTTTATATTTTTGATGAGCCCACTCGAGAGCTCTACGAGGATTAGCCTCCCAAAAGTATTTTCCAAAGCCAAGCCAGTCATAATCATTTGTACTATCTTTTATATCCTCACCATTGCAAAGAACTTTTTTTTGCTGTCTCGCTAGAACAACCATGAAAGCCAAATACTATTGATGGTGATCCTGAATATCTGGAAAGAAAATATCTCTCCATATTGTTTATTCGGGTATCCTATATGGTTCTGTCAATTGGCCGTCAGGAGTATGCGATCCTAGATCAACAAAAAATTTGCGAGATCCCTCCATAGAAAAATCTTGTTTCTCTAAATACTTATAGAATCTGTCTGCCTCTTCTTTAGGAAATTTTTTCATTGTCTCATTCAATTGTACAAAATCAGGATGATTCAGTATTTCCTGTTTAGTCATTTTAATCTCCATGTCTTATCCTATCTCCACAAAATCCGTCATTTTAAGTTTGCCAACATAATAGGCTTTCCAGGCTTCATCCACATTCTTGAATTTGTGAACCGTACCCTTACTTGAGGGTTTTCCAAGATTTTCTGTAGCTCTGTAAAGTCCCAGGATAGGTTCATTGGTGGGCGCTATTAGTAAGTCACCCTTCTTTTTATCCGTATAAAGCTGCTTGCTTGGCAGGAAGGTTTTCGCCTCCTCTATTGCCTCATCGGATACGGGCAGGTGAATCTGCATGGCATCACCATCATAATCGGCATTGAGACCCTTTTCCCATAAGGAGTTTATACGCAGATTCTTGCCATCGCGCAAGACGGGTTTCGCGGCAAGGATACCGTGACGCCAGAGCGTTGGGGCACGGTTAATAATAACAGGTCTTTTCTCCATTTCTTCCGCCAGGGCTTTGGCCGCTATGGGGGAGTGTTCCTCAATCGCCTCCTGAGCGCGCAATGGAGAATAACCCATCTGGGAAAGCTTTCTGGCAACAAACGGCTTATACATCTCCCAGGCTGATTTTTCCGGTAATCCCACTTCATCCAGACCAAGCGTGGTGTCAGGGGATATTGTGGCGCGCCCCGAAAGATTCATTTTGCCATAGATTACCTTTCGCTGAAAATAACCCTCTTTGGGAGTATCGCCAGCGATAAATTCAAGAGCCCCTTTCACACCCCTATTTTTCAGCATGGCGCTTTCAGGGGCGGTTATGCCAGTAAGTTCGCTTACTCGTTTTTGGAGCGCCTTGCGGTTTTCTTCAAGCGTCTCATCGCCAAGCCCAGCATCGCGAATTTTTTTGAAAGCGTTATTCTGTAAAATAAGATCACGATACAAGGTATTGGCGTCAGAATCCATGGTATCGCCGGTAGTGCCAATAACGAGGGGGCGCATAACAGGAGGCGTAACAGGAACAACACTTAAGGTATAGGCATCTCCCGCTTTAATGTCCATGTCACGCAAGCTTCTCAAAAATTTTACCCGCTTAACCGCCTTGTCCAGTTTGTCACCACGCAAATTACCCCCAAACAGAAGCTCTTCCTCCTCTGCAATCTCCTTCGGGATGTCAATTTTGTTTAGGGCGTCACGCACCGCCTGTCCTCCCTCTTTGGTCTGCATCGTATCGAGAGCGGCTGTGTCAAGCTTAAGAAGGGATTTTACAGCGTCAGAAAAAATTGGATTTACAACTGGTTCGACCAGCTTTACATGTGTCCAGCGATTGCCATTAAGACCGCCTGTGAGAGCAGGATCAAATAGCCCGCCTTTTTCTGGCTGCATGGTGGAGGCATTTACGCGTAACCCATCTCTGATTTCTCCCGCGCTTTCACGAAGAACGTCCTTGTCTGTTAAGGGTAGCGCCTTAAGCTCATCTCCCTCCTTTTTTACATTCACCCCAGCCTGACGCAAGATGGCGGTAAATCTGGCAAAGGTCTTTTTTTCAAGCGGCATTCTGGGATTGCCGCCATTCTGAAACTCTTTCC
>CAYNKM010000227.1:0-3511 GCA_964397795.1 uncultured Desulfovibrio sp.
ACAGATGAAATGAAAGAAGCTTATATTTTATTATATAAGCTTGGTTTTGCCCACTCCTTTGAAGCCTGGAAAAATGGGGGACTGGTGGGGGGACTTTATGGCGTGGCTTTGGGTAAGATATTTTTTGGAGAATCAATGTTTTATATTGACTCGGAAGCTTCCCGCGCCTGCTTATGGGGATTGGTAAATATTCTTATTAAAAAGGAATTTGCCCTTATCGATTGCCAGCAGGAGTCGGAACATATGAAAAAATCAGGTTCAGAATCATTAAGAAGAAATGATTTTTTAAAAATTATCAGAGAAAATATATATAATGGAGATTTTGAGAAAATATTAACCCAGAAAAGCCAGTTACAGGGAAAACTTGAATATCATCCCGAAGAAGATGAGTGGATATAAAAGTTGAAAAGAAAATTATAATTTCTTTTTGACGCTATTTATAAGCTTATAAACATTTTCCTTATAAATATATAAAATTTCTGTAATGGCAATTTCTGGCTAAAAAATATTTCCTCAAATCTGATGATTCAGGAATGTTCATTATATTTTAAACTTCCTGAATCCGCGAAGCATATAAAATAAAACTTCTCCCTCCACTTAAATATTTTTTTCTCCTATATTATCGCCTTTGGCGGGAGCTTGGTAGGAGGGCGACTGAATAACAGATTGATCTCCAGGCTGGATATCCTCAACGCCAGGATCTTCCTGTTTATTCCCGCCAGCACAGGCAGAAAGCAGAAGTAAGCCCACAAATACAAGGCATTGAAAGAATCTGTTCATCGCTATCCTCCAATAAAGTAATAAAGAATGTTTCTATTTTATTCAAAGAGATAAGATTATTCAAGTATCCAGATTATACAAACACTTCATTCATGTTTTTTATTTCCAGGCGGCAATAAAATCTTTTGCGCTTCCTCCCTTATCCAGATGGGTTAGCAGGGCGCTCCCAAAAACCGCTGCGTCCGGTCTTGATTCATCCGGCAATATATCCAGCTGGGATGGTTCCCTCAAACCAAAACCCAGAGCTACAGGAATATTAAACGCCTCCCGTGTCCGATTAATTGCGCTGGCCGCGTTATCTGCTATTTTTTTTCTTTCTCCGGTAATACCCAATACGGATACAACATAAACATAGCCCATCGCATCCCTAGCATATTCTATCATCCTTTCCAGGGAGGTATTTGGTCCAACCAGGGGTATAAGAGCGATATTTTTATCTTTAATGCTTTTTTTAAATTCATCCGCTTCATCCAGCGGCAAATCCGGTATTATGAATCCGGCTACTCCAGCCCTGGCTGCGTCAGTGGCAAGTTGCTCATATCCATACTGATAAAAAGGATTCAGATAGCCCATAAGCACTATTTCAGCTTTAATTTTTCCCCTTATTTCCTTAATATCCTGTAAAATTGAACCAAGATTTAGGCCAGATGCCAATACCCTGTTGGAAGCCTCTTCCACTACCGGACCGTCAGCCACAGGATCTGAAAAGGGAATGCCAATTTCTATTATATCCACCCCAGCTTCATCCATCTCAAGAAGAGCCTTGCGAAAGAGTTCAGGAGTGGGAAAATTGGCAGTCAGAAATGGAATAAGGGCCAGCCGGTTATCATTATTCGCGTTTCTTATTTTTTCTTCAAGCTTATGCATTTTATCTCCAATATCAGAAAAACCTGATCAAGAATAATTTTCAATTATATCCATATCCTTATCCCCCCTGCCGGAAAGATTGACCACAATATGAATATCTTTATTATCTTTTTGATTATCTTTTTTAAAATTTTTTGCATTTTCCAGGACCCATGCCAGGGCATGAGAAGATTCAAGAGCAGGCAGAATTCCCTCGCTTACGCATAATTTTTTTAATGCGGACAATGCCTGAGAATCATTTATAAGATAATATTCCGCGCGACCGCTTTTATGCAGAAAAGCGTGTTCCGGCCCAACCCCGGGATAATCCAGACCTGCTGAAATAGAATGAGAAGGCATTATCTGACCGTCATCTGTTTGCAGAAGCATGGAAAAAGAGCCATGTAGAATGCCTGGTTTTCCCAGATTTAGGGGAGCGGAATTATAGCAGCCTTCTTCTCCGGTTCCCGCAGCCTCAATTCCTATCAACCTGACCTGTAAATCTTTTTCAAAAGGATGAAACATGCCAATGGAGTTTGAACCACCGCCGACACAGGCGACTACCGCGTCTGGAAGTTTTCCGGTCAGTTCAAGCATTCTTTTTTTTGTTTCCTTGCCAATTATACTCTGAAATTCCCTTACAAGAGCGGGGAAGGGGTGTGGACCAGCCGCTGTGCCAAAACAATAATGAGTTGTCTCCTGCGAAGATATCCAGGCTCGCAAGGTTTCATTTATCGCGTCTTTTAATGTTCTGCTTCCACTTTCAACAGCATGGACTTCAGCTCCCATTAATCGCATTCTTCTGACATTGGCGGATTGTCTTTCCACATCTTCCGCTCCCATATAGATTACACATTTCATACCCAGCCTTGCGGCCGCCGCAGCGGTCGCCACTCCATGCTGACCCGCTCCGGTTTCCGCTATAAGCGTGTTTTTTCCCATATATTTGGCCAAAAGCGCCTGACCAAGGGTATTATTAATTTTATGCGCGCCTGTATGGAGAAGATCTTCCCTTTTTAGCCAGATATTAACGCCCAGTTCTTCAGATAGGGCTGGACAATAGGTCAGGGGAGTAGGGCGGCCCGCATAATTTTGCAACAGGTCAACAAATTCGCGTTGAAATTCTGGAGAAGGCATAATTTCTTCCATTGCCTTTTCCACTTCCTGAAGAGGAGGAACAAGCAATTCCGGAACAAACGCTCCTCCAAATTCTCCATAATATCCTTTCATATTCAGGCTCCATTCAGTCTGAAGGGTATTTTATCGATAAATTGTCTCATAAGAGAATGTTCCTTAACGCCAGGCGAACTTTCCAGTCCCGAATTAACATCCAGCCCCCAGGGACTTGAATTATTCAGGATATATTCAACATTCTGGGGAGATAGGCCGCCTGCCAAAAACCAGGGAAGCGGACTTTCCAGATTTTGCAAAAATTTCACATCAAGAGTTTTCCCGCTACCTCCCAGGTTTTTGCCAGCGTCCAGCAAAAAATAAGAGGCGCTTGAAGAGTGTTGTTCCAGAAATAAATTGAGGGATTCAATATCCGCAAAGCGGGCTGGCCATACTGTCTTAATAATTCTTTTTTTATCAAGTTTTTCCATATGTTCTGGCAAATAGTCGTTATGTAACTGTATTAGATCCAGTTTCGCGATTTTAGATATTTCAAGAATTTCTTCAGGGCTCTGGTTTACAAAAACCCCAACCCTGGTCAAATTAAAAGACGGAAGATTCCTGACCCTGTCTGGAGAAACATACCTTGGACTATGCGGATAAAAGATAAAACCACACAGCTTTCCCCCTCGGCATGAGGCAACTTCCAGATCTTCAACTTTTAGCATGCCACAGAATTTAATTTGCCTCTTTTAAAATAGATTTAATGCTTTTT
>CAYNKM010000228.1:0-3502 GCA_964397795.1 uncultured Desulfovibrio sp.
TTTATTAAAAATACAGGGAAAGAAGCTTTCCTGCCATATGCAATTCATAAAATTTATTGAAAAAGGGCTAAATTATGGCCTTTCTTCTTGCTTTTTAATTAAATACCATTGAATATTAAACCAAGTTTTTATTGAATTTCCCTGTATTCAGCCACACTGGCAGATAATTTTGCATATATGGCCAAGGCAATTGGCGTTCAGACGCCAAAACTGGATTTCCCTGATATAAGAAGCTCTTTAAATTGGTGAATATATAATCTCAAATAAGGCACGGTTGGATCTGATAAAAAAAGGAGAGAAAGATGTCTGTAATCCTGGCCGCGGATATTGGAGGCACAAATTGTCGTCTTGGACAATTTAAGCTTCAGAAAAACAAGCTGGTTATGGATAAGGCCGCCTGGGTGGAAACGGGAAGCATAGTTCAGGAAGAAGCGCTCTTGAACGCCTTTGAGCGCGAACTGGATATAAGTATTGACAAAGCCGATACCGTGTCCGTCGCGATTGCAGGACCGGTTGAGGAGAATGTCAAGGGGCGTTTAAGCAACGGAACTCTTGAACTTGATTTTACAAATTTAAATAAAAAAGGTGAGAAATATTATCTTATAAATGATTTTATGGGTCAGGCCTATGCGGTGGTAAGTCCGGAAGGAGAAAAGGCGAAACTCCTCTACGGGCCAAAAGATACTCCTGGAGATGGAGTAAAGGCGGTCATAGGCGCCGGGACAGGTCTTGGACAGGCGCTTCTTGTCCCCCTGGATGGTACCCGAACCGAAAAAACCTCCCACTGGATGGCTGTGGCGTCTGAAAATGGCCATTCATCTTTTCCGTTCATTAATGGTTCAGAAAACGATTATCATACCTTTTTACGCACCAAGCTACAAATTCCCTATGCCACTGGTGATGAAACCGTAACCGGACGAGGTCTTTCCGCCCTGCATGAATTTCTGACCGGAGAAGTTCTTACCCCTGCCCAGGTGGGTGGCCAGGCTCTCAGCAAGGATACTCCAACTCTTAAATGGTTTGCCCGTTTTTATGCCCGCGCCTGTCGCAACTGGATTCTGTCCACCATGTGCGAAGGAGGCTTGTGGATTGCGGGCGGTATAGCGGCCCAGAATCCCCTGCTTATTAGTAGCGATTATTTTAAGAATGAGCTTTATAACGCGCCCTACAGAAATAAAAGATGGGATGATTTTTTACATTCCGTGCCAATATATCTTATGGAAGATACCAACAGTGGTCTCTGGGGCGCGGCGCGCTTTGCCCAGCAGGAAATGGAAAGCAGGTCTGATGAAGTGAAAGACGAGGTAGATGAACTCAAGCCTGACGAAAAGAAATAACGGATTTTAAACCAGTTTCCGTCTGGCCTTTTTAAGGCGAATAAATTAAACGGGATAAGGAAAAAGCAATGGAAAATAATTCCCCAAATATAAAAACGAACATGAACGCGCTTTTGCCAATATTGTTCTGTTTCCTGTCAATGGGCTTTGTCGATGTTGTTGGCATCGCTTCAAATTATGTAAAACAGGATCTTGACCTTTCAGATTCGCTTGCCAATATTTTCCCGGCCCTGCTTTTCTTCTGGTTTTTGATTTTTTCAATTCCCTCAAGCCTGCTCATGAACAGGATTGGCAGGAAAAATACGGTTCTGGTCAGCGTGGCTGTAAGCCTTGTGGCGATGCTTATTCCCCTGTTCGGCAGTTCCTTTATTGTAATGCTTATTGCCTTCTCCTTTCTGGGCATAGGCAACGCGATTATGCAGACTGCCCTTAATCCGCTGGTCAGCAATGTTGTAAATCCGGAAAAATTGTCAAGTATGCTGACGTTGGGCCAGTTCATCAAATCCTGTCTTTCCGCCAGTGGGCCAATCCTTTGCGCATGGGGAGCGGCAAAGGTCGTGCCTTCTTTCGGCTATGGCTGGAAGCTGGTTTTCCTGGTTTATACGGTAATCGGAATTATTTCCTATCTATGGCTGGCGGTGACAAAGATTCCGAGAGAACAGGGAGACAAGGTTTCCGGATTCAAGGAATGTGTGATTCTTTTAGGCAAGATGCTGGTTTTTTTGTCCTTCATCGGGATTATATGTCATGTTGGCATTGACGTAGGCGTAAACACTACCGCCCCCCGCATCTTTATGGAGCGGGCGGGACTTTCTCTTGAAGACGCGGGTTATGCAACAACCGTATATTTTATCTTCCGTATCATAGGAAGCCTGACAGGAGCTGTCGCCCTTCAGAAAGTACCTTCAAAAATATTCTTCTTAATAAGCGCGGCTCTTCTGGTAGCCGGTCTGGCAGGATTACTGTTTATTTCTTCGGTGAGCGGACTTTATGTATGCGTGGCCATGCTTGGGTTCGGCAACAGCAACATTTTTCCAATCATTCTTTCCCAGGTTATTCAGCGCATGCCCAGCGAGGCCAACGAAGTATCCGGCCTCATGGTCATGGGACTTTTCGGGGGCACCCTGTTCCCGCTGATTATGGGATTGGCGGCTGATATGTCTGGAACTCAGGTAGGCGCCATTATTGTAATGCTGATTGGTTCTCTCTATCTGCTTTACTACACTTCAGTCATGAAATCGGAAAATACATAAAGCGGTTTTTTCTTGCCGAGAAAAATTCAGGGGCGTTTTTCCGCCCCTGTTTTTTTCCAATTGCATATATAATTTAACCAATTAAATATAAGTTCCTTTGGTTCCTGACGAAACTGTTTTAATTCCAGCCAATTACAGGAAGAAAACAAGTATCAATTATAATCCTAGTTAAGACGTGGGCCCTTGCGCGTCTGGTAGATAAACACTTTACAAAGGGCGATTATATCACAAGTAAGGAGAAAAGCCTCCAGACCGGTTAAAAAATGTCCGGGACCCTGGCCGGAAAGCTTGAGTCGCGTGAAGATTCCTTTTCAGATCATCCCTGAATCCGAAAGGCCGAAAGGTTCGGATTTCATTAATATCCCGGCAGGAGAATGAGACAGAGCCCATGCTGAAGGGGCAAACGTGGAAATTTATCCCCAATCGCGGGTATGCGTAGGGCTATGACGCTTCCTGATTTGCAAAGAAAAATAGGCCCTGCAAAAATGCCGTTATCTTTTCGCCGCCAGGTATTCTTGTTCCATCTCCCCTGTTTCTGGCTCGACTCCCAAAATCTGGCAAGCTTCATCGTTTCCTGCCTTGATTTCATCAAAGCGGGCTTTGGCTGCGGTAAGTGAAATTGTGTTATTCCTCATTTCTCCGGTGAGTTTGGCAAAAGCTTTGGCATAACACTGTTTGGAGACAGTCGCGGCCGCTGTCGTGATATCCAGATTATCAATGTCTCCGTCTATCTCTTCAAGATATTTGTTCAAATGCTGATTGTCCTGCTTTTCCACATTTTCATGCTTGCCGACGCCGCCAACAAGTCCGCCGACAACTGTCCCGGCCGCCACGCCGCCCAGCATTCCCGAAGGACTTAAACGACCGCTTATTGCGCCTATAATCGCGGTCGCGATTCCACTTATGACTCCG
>CAYNKM010000229.1:0-3481 GCA_964397795.1 uncultured Desulfovibrio sp.
CCTGCCTGAAAGAGGCTCCACGTATAACAAGCTTTTCCCTGTCATTGCCATGATCAAACTTCCTTTTCGTATCGTATTTTGGCCCATTGAAAGAGAGTACATTGGTTTCCTTGCAAAAATGCTTTTCTGGGGGAGCATATGCGTGCTTCCCATTGAAAAGACGACTCTCACACTCCATATCCTTGCCATGATTCAAATCGGGTTCCATGTAATAGTTTGCTTCACCATTGAATTTAAGATTGGAACCCCAGGGATAGGCTGATTCCAGTCCGAGCGCAGCCTTTACTTTGAAGAGCTCGTCAGAAATTTCCCATTTGTCCAGAAAAACCGCCTTGAAAAAAGTATCCACCAAAGGATATAGATAAACTGGGAAACCTGATTCTATAATTGCGAAAAACTGCTTTACCTGCGCAAGGTATGTGGCATAGGTTTCAAAAGATACGCCAAGACGGATATGAACCGTGTTGTATTTCAACACCTTGTCCATAAGCTCATTCTGACGTTCTGTTGATAGAGCCACCCCGCCTGAAACCAGATTGTCAGGAAATGCCACCTCCTCCCACCAACCTGGTTTTTTGATATAATCTTCTACAATATTGAAGTTTGCCAGAAGCGAAAATTGCGGAACAACATCTCCTGGCTTATAGATAACATCAGAAAAAGCGTAGGTGTAATAACAGGCGCGGTCCGTCTCGATACAGATGTAAGGATCTTCAATCTGGGACAAGGTACGGTTCAAGTCCTTATCCACATAATAAACTTCTTTTACAACTTCATCCTTGTACCGTGTGTATGGAACTCCATACATAATATTAAGGACATTCTGGATACTCTCGACTGTCTTGGCGCTTTCATAAAAGCGCATGAGAGCTGTTACCATCCATTTGTACTGCTCACCATCCTGGGCCTTCCTGTACAGGAATCTGCCATATCGCTCAAATATCACGGAACTGGTGAAGGCTATGTCACAAGCCCAGAGCAAAATCCCGCAATCAGAGTCTTCGCCTACCTCATAAGTATAACCCGTGATTCCCTTGTCATTGAAAAGATCTACATAGAGCTTGATTCCCTTGCCCTGAACGATGTCAAAATGAACTCCCTTTTCAAGGACTACGCGGGATTCAAATAGCGTATTTGTAAGATAGCGAATGTCAGTTACATTGGGGAGCGGAATAAAAAAATAATCCGTATTACCTTCAGAATCGATTTCTCTACTAACATCACCAGAATTGATGACAAGAAGCTGGAACTGATCAGATTGTCGCAAGGGAATGTCCAGGATATTCGCGGATCGAACAAGGTCAAGAATCCTCGTGTATTCCTTGGACAAAGCCGTAACCGCGCCTGTGGAAGCAGCCGCGATAGGCTCCAGATTGCGGTAGTAGTTTGTCCAATAGTCTCCAAGCGCGGTAAGCATCGCTTTGGCAGAGAGAGAATACTGGGTGAGTTCAGACAGGGCTTTTGCCGCTTCGGGCGTTATCTCTCGTTCACGGTAGGGAAAAATCGGCATGGGACTTATCCTGGATAATCATGTTTAGATAGTAAATATTGGGAAAAGGCGAGTAGTAATTTTTGTTATAAGAATATGAGGAAACATCTAGGGTGGACTTTACGGGAGAGGATTGCTATTTTATTAAAGGAGGATTTATGCGCAAAAAGCGCTTGGCTGATTGGTTTGAAAAATTGGGAGTGGCATTTACGGCTGGATCCGTTTTGGCTACTAAAGGATTCTGGCTTCCATTCTGCACCGGCATTCTTTGCTTGCTTATGTCCCTCTATCTTACAGACAGGAACTGACCTACTAACAGGAGTTGAAGATGATTGAAATTAATATGACCGCCATGTGGATTGTCAGTATTACTGTTATTGTGATTGGACTAATTGCCATCTACGCTGCCCACAAAGGCTGGCTGAAATAAAATCTAAAAGGCCGCTTTATGCGGCCCTATTTTTTAGTCTCCACTGTAATCAGATATTATACTTATCATGTTTTTATCCACATAAAACTGCACAGTATTGTCAGTAATCTGTTTTGAGTGTGAAGTATTATAGTGTTCATTTATATTGAAAGCGTTTCCCACATCAATTGTATGTGTCTGACAGCTCATGGGGTCGTATAATCTGCCCTCGCACTGAACAGGTAATTTTATTTTTCGCACATTTGGGACACGCACATGAATGCTTGCCACAAGCTCTGATGAAACCCAGGAAAGACCGTTAGCCACTACGTAATCCAGGTATTCAAGAGTCGCATCCTTTATCGCCCTTGTGGAATCGGTTTTTCTATCAACCAGCTCAACATGTAGCACAGGATAAAGCAAAAGCGGGAACATGTGTTTAACAAGAGGATCATAACAGGCGACGCGCTGTTCGTCTGAATATACAAAATCATGCACCTGACTCACCACATTGTCAGAAAGAATATCAAGCGTAATTTGTCCAGTGGCGTTAACATGCAATGATTCAGGGCGGCATCCATGCGAACACCAATGGGTTTCAAGAGAAGAAACGTCTATCTGCAAATCACGGCCATTTTCATCAGTGGCTGAAAGGTAGGCGATAATAGTTGAACTGGTTGGAAACTGCGCTGGGTCAATAAACCCATTTTCATCTGCATTTACCTTTATCTGGGTACGTATTGGTTTTGAGGCAATGTAAATATCAGCCTTGTTTCCCACATGAACCCGAACACCCTCAAATTGCACTATGTCACGAAGCTGCTCTCCGCTTCCATGCCTTGCCACATAGAGCCGGATAATGTCGCTGAAATTATCCAGAAGCACGGTATTAATGGCGCGTGAAGTGATTAGTTCCCTGGTTGTGATAGCCTTTTCAGTGCGCCTTATAAAATCCTCGGAAGATTCAACAAGAGTCCCAGGCAAAAACTCACCTGGAATTGTGGCCCTCAAGTAGTAGATGTCACTGTATGTATAATCCACCCTCGATTCTGATATATCCGTGGGCGCTATTGTGGAATTGGCTTGAGTGCGAACTGCCACATCCACATAGTATTCATTTTGGTTTTCTGTGGTATTTAGGATCAAGGCAAAATTATCAGGAATAAACACCTGATTCGAATCAGCGACTATCGCCACACCATCAATTGAACCCATGCGCTCACCGTCTTTAAACTGCATAAAATCAGGCGGCTGTAAAAACCAGAGCCTGATAATGCCGGTTGAAGGCTTACCCCCATGCCTTGTCACAAACCAGTTGGACAAAATGGAATCCACCGCTTCCGCATACTCATCCTCGCCTATCTCATTGCGTAGTTCGGCAGCCTTTTGCAGTGACTGATAAGCTGTTGCCTTGTCCACCATTTGTGCCATAAGTGTACGTAGAAGCGCGTTGGGCTTTACCACAATATCGTTTAGTCCGGTTCCATCTTCCAGTGAGCCAGTAAATCCTGCATCCCGCAAATACTGGATTATGACATTTGTGGCGTCTTCAAGACGCTCACGGGTTATTTTTAAATCAGGCA
>CAYNKM010000230.1:0-3460 GCA_964397795.1 uncultured Desulfovibrio sp.
ATTGGCAATGTATGCATTGTTGACGGGGAAACTCCCTATGACGAGCTTATGGACAATTTGACTCAACATGGGCTGGCTAGAGAACTGGGCATTAGGCTATTTCTCCTTTCATTCTTTGGCGAAGACAATCCCGAATGGTTTGGTAAATACACAATAAACGATGAGGAATTTCGGTCTGCGCTTAGGCAATATTTGATTGAGCATAATTGCCGTATACTGGTTCTGGACAATATGAAAGCCCTTATGGGAGATAAAGTTGGGCAACCCGATGCGATGACGAGAGTCATTGACTGGATACGCGAATTGCAAAAGATGGACATATGCGTTGTGTATATACTCCACAAGGATGAAGAGGCGCCAAAAACTTCAAGGGACAAGAATAAGGGAGCAGCCACATTCAGAGAATTGGCCCGTGTCATTATGAATGTCTATGGTGCAGGGGAAATTGAGGCAAACGGGATGGCCACCGAAGAAATGGAGGCATACCTAAAAAAAGACGGTCTGACTTGTGGCATACAATTTACAACTTGTAAGCCTGCTCCAATACTTGAAAACAAGATTTTCTGGTTACATCTGCCATATGGGGAAACATCTTGGCAGACTATTTGCGTGACTGACAGTAAGGGTGAAAAGATGGCATTACCCGAAGCACCCAATCAAGATATGCAGTGTGTTCTTGCTGACTTTTCATCTCCGAAACTTGACGCCCTAAATGGAGTTTCAGACAAGGCTCGTGAGGTGTACAAAGCGTTGAAGTCATTTCCAGATGGTGAAGCCAGTATAGGTGAATTGGAGAATAAATTTAAAGGACAGAAGGGTATGGGACGGGATACCTTGAGGGACAAATACCTTAAGGAACTAAAAGAGGCGCAACTTGTGGAACCAACAGGTGATACTCTAAGCTTTAAAAAGTATCGGATTATTAGACGATAGACGTCCCTGATTTCGCATCTTGATTACGGAATGGTTTACGGATTTTATCCGTGAGCCATTTTTTATTGCGGATTTTCTTTATATATTCACGGATTTCTGTGGTTGATATTTATGGAATGTTACGGAAATCTGTTATCTCTAAAACGTCATATCCAATAAATTCAATATGTTATGCTAGTTGGATTTTTAGGCAAGCTCAAGTTAACAAGATATGATTAAACTGCTCTTTTAGCCCCAGACATCTTCACCTATTATAACATAAATAACTCCAAAATTGAAGCTATTTCATAATAAAAATTATTTATTCTTATGAAATGGATAGAGATAAATTATAATATAATTTCCCCATATGGTTTTCTGATGAAACATGGTTCCAGGCTGAAATTTTTATTCTTGATTTCTCCCATGATAAATATGGGAAAGGATCTATGATAAAAGGCATTGGCCAAGTTAGCTTTATATAAAAATATTTTTTAAAGGCGGTCTCTAAATTCAGGCTGCCTTCTCTTTTTTTAAAAGTTTATCCCCTCAAACATTATATGCGGAGAAAACAAACTTTTTTGAAGAGTTAGCTCGGATATTTCAGGCATTTTGAAGCCGATAAATGTAGGCTTCTTGTAATACTCATATTAATTTATATCTCATTATAGGGATGAGATAAAACAATGGAGGAATATATGAAGAGAGATGCAAATGGCAACTTTCCGGTTATTGAGAGTATGCGGAACAAAGCTGATGAATTGGTGAATGCTTACATGGACACACATTCTAAAGTTCTAGCGTTCAGGATGGATCTTCGTTTTCCAAGTGATTATGGAGTTGTAACAGATAATTCTGCTATCGCAGAAACGCTGAAAAAGACTGCCCAGTCACTCAAAAGGAAAGGTAATGATCCGGCATACATCTGTATTGCCGAACAACATCTGGCAGATCATCCTCACTACCATCTGTTTGTTCTGGAAAATGGCCATAAAACACAAGCATGGAAACAAATTGCGGATACTGCGGAAAAACATTGGAAAACCACCATAGGGAGTGATTTACCGGGCTTGGTTGATTATTGCTTTGGTACGGAAGAAAATCCGCATGAAAATGGAAAGATCTTCACCAGAGCTGAAGGAATCCCTGAATATGTAAACAGGCAGCTTGATTATATTTGCAAAACTGAAGACAAAGGTGCACGGAAGGATGGAAAGAGAGATTTTATGATGTCAAGGCTAGGCAGGTTCAAAAAGAAATAGAGGCAAAAGTGCGATAAACATTCTTCCTGGTGAATCCCCTTGAATAGGGGATCATCAGGAGTAGAGACATATCATTTGGCAGCATGGAGCATGTGAATTTCCTATAAATATGCGATAGGGAAAATAGGCAAGGATTTTTCATTCCAGGATACTTATCATTTCACCAAAGGATATGATATGATTCACGGGTCGATAAAGGCACTCCCAGGACGCTATAATCAAAAGGCTCGTGAAAAATATTCTTTATGGGAGCAAATATGGATTCTCAAAAACAGGAATGTTATCTGGACATCAAGCACATCCCTCTAAGTAGCGACAGGCAAGCTGTGGTGATTGCCACCATACACGACAACACAGGTATCTGGCAAGGAATTGGAGCTTCATGGGACACAAACCTTGCCAACCCCTACAACCCGCAAGCGTTGATTGATGAAGCAAGCAAACAGGCCCAACAAAGAGCAATGAGCCATAGCGCAGGCGCTATGAAAAGCGAAAAAGTGGAAGCAAAACCAAAGCTGATGGATTCCATTCCGCACTCTGACAAGACCGAACCCAAATCAGCGCGTCCGCACAAGACAGCGCCAGGTACGATAACAGATAAACAATTCAAAACACTTACAAAAATGTCATTGGAACGCAAAACCACTCTTGATGACCTTGCTCAAGAACATTTTGGACTCCCGCCAAGAGATATGTCCAGTGAGCAGGCCCAAGACCTTTTTGATTATTTCAAAAGCCAGGGACGGTAGGAATAAATGGACTTTTCTGAAATGGATATATTGCCAGGAGGATTCCCACATCCAAGCGCTTTGAGAGAAGCGCCTCATTCCGGGCATTACGCGCCCAAAGACAATGCGCCTGCGCAAGCCCAAAAGCTCAGGCTGCTTCAGCAGTTGCGCATGGAGCTTCCGCCCACTTTCTCAAGACAATTTGTGGCTTCGCGCCTTGGGGGACTTATTACAGCCAAGACTTTATCCAATCTTGACGCCAAAAACGAAGGGCCTCCGCATAAAATCAGCATAGGCAGAAAGATAGCCTACGAGAGGGATGACTTTCTGGACTGGCTGGAAAAAAGGCTGCAAAATGACTGAGAGAAATGCATGAAAAAAACAAATTGCAGACCAAAATCAAACCCATGAACCCTATCCATTAGACATGGAAGATGAGGATGATTGGGATAAGGATTACGCCTCTGAACATGAGAAGGAAACTTTTATCAAGCATATTCGCCTGGATTTGATGCAATACCGGACTTTTTGCACTGTAGACACTATGGCACAAGCCAT
>CAYNKM010000231.1:0-3437 GCA_964397795.1 uncultured Desulfovibrio sp.
AGGGCGCCGGGACGGTTCCAAGAAGAGGCATTAGCACAATGTGAAAAATGAACCAGAGCGCGATACCATAGGCTGTGCCCTGCCATAATCTGATTATGGGCTTGTACTCCGCCACTATGCAATAAAAAACGCCGGCGGCGATGGAGAACAGAAAATGGACAATAAAACTTATTATCGGAAGTTTGTTGCCGCTAAAAGTATAGGTCATATGAGTGAAGTCATAGGAAAAGCCCAGTTGCTGCAGAAGCATCTGGGGAGGATTTGTGGCGTTTCTCAATGGCGTGCGGGGCGGGAAAGGGACCTCCCAGCCAAATTTGACGATCGCCCCTATTATTCCAATAATCACTCCTATTAAAATTGCGAGCATGATGTTGCGTTTGAACTCTTTGGTCCTGAAATATTCCGGCATAACCGCTCCTCAAGGTAGATTGTTGATAAACTGAATTTTCACAAGGCTTTTAATCCTTTACTGCCCATTATTCGGTCTTTATTCCGTCTCTCCCTTCTCCCTATACCTATTAAGCCTGGCATGCAATGTCTTGCGCGTTATGCCAAGAATTTTAGCAGCTTCCGTCTTGTTTTGTCCAACTTTTTCCAGTGTCCTCAAAATCACTTCCCTCTCGATTTCATCAAGAGTCATATCCCTGAAATCGGCAATCCGCCCTTCTTTTTCAATCTCCTTCCCTTTTTCCCCTATCGGCAAAGTCGCGGGCTTTTGCGGCCGCATAATCCAGTCGGGCATTTCCCTAAGCCCTATGTGTTCTCCCGGCATCAAAATTATCGCGCGTTCAATCACATTTTCAAGTTCCCGCACATTCCCCGGCCAATCCCAATTGCTGAGAACAGATAAAGCCTCGGGAGCGATCGCGCTAAAACTTTTATGATTGTCCGCCGCGAATCTTTGAGCGAAATTTTGCGCCAAAAGCGGAATATCCTCCCGCCGCTCCCGCAAGGGCGGCATTGTGACGGAGGCGACATGCAGACGATAATATAAATCTTCACGGAAAGTCCCTTTTGCCACTTCCTCTTCAAGATTGCGGTTGGTCGCGCTTATAATCCGGCAATCAATCTTTTCCGGTTTTTTCCCCCCTACGCTCAGGACTTCCCTTTCCTGAAGCGTTCGCAGAAGTTTGACCTGCATTGCCACAGGCATTTCCCCAATTTCATCCAGAAAAATACTGCCGCCCCGCGCCTCCAGAAAAAGGCCGTTGTGCTTTCTGTCAGCTCCTGTAAACGCTCCCTTTTCATGACCAAAAAGCTCAGAAGCGAGAAGATTTTCAGTGAAGGCTCCGCAATTTATGGCTACAAAAGGCCCATTCGCTCTGTGGCTCAAGTTATGAATCATGCGAGCAGCCAATTCCTTACCTGTTCCAGACTCCCCCGTAATCAGGATATTGGCTTCCGTGGGAGCGATTGTTCCCAATAAGGCTCCCAGATTGCGCATGGCCGAACTTTTGCCCAATAATTCATATTTATTGTCTTTTAAATTTTCCGGCAGGCCATAATTTTCATTTATTAAATTCGCCTGGGCAATCGCGTTGTTTAAAATGGCTTCCAGACGGGAAAAATCCAGGGGTTTGGTCAGATAGTCATAGGCGCCCTTTCGCATTGCCTCCAGAGCCGCGTTCAATTCGGAAAACGCGGTCATTATGATTATAGGCAAATCTTTTCTAAAGCTGTGAATCTCATAAAAAGCTTCAATTCCGCTTTTTTTGGGCATGCGGACGTCTATCAGGGCCAAATCAATATCCCTGTTATTCAGACAGATATCCACAGCCTCCTTCCCATCCGAAGCTTCCACGGTATCATAGCCCCAATCCCGCAGAAGCGTTGAAAGAATTGTCCTATGGCGCCTGTCATCGTCCGCGACTAGAATTAACGGTTTTTGCATATATTTGTCGGCGAAAATCCGCCCCGCTTCTTCAGTTGACATGCCGATTTTCAGATTTGATCATTCGAATCAGGCAAAAATATTGTAAAAACCGAACCCTTTCCAGGAACGGAAGAAACCTGGATCTCTCCTCCGTGACTTTCCACAATCTGTCTGCTGATCGAAAGCCCCAAACCCGTTCCCTCCTCCCGGCTTGTATAATACGGATTAAAAATCTGGGACAGAGCGTTTTCCTCTATTCCCGCGCCATTGTCTTCCACCACGATTAACCAGCCGCCCTGGTAGTCGTCGCTTCTTTCCGGTCGCTTCAATCCCAGTTCAATTTTCCCACCCGACGGAGTGAATTGTACCGAATTTATTAAAAGATTCAAAATGGCCTGTAAAAGCCTGTCGTCATCTGTCAAAGGCCAGTCTTCATTTTCTTGTGCCTGCAGGGAAAGTTTCAGGCCAATTTCCTTGTTCGCAATATCAGGCTTAATTAAAAGCGCTGCCTTGTTCAGAATCGCTATAAGAGAATTCTTTCTTAAATTCAGCTTGGGCGTCCGTGAAAGCGCCAAAAGATCCGTCAGGACATTGTTTATGCGCCTGGTTTCATCCACAAGCAAATCCGACGTGGCTTTGCCAAGCGGATCTCCCTCAAGCTTGTTCCTTAAATAATGAGCGTATCCGCGAATGGAACTTAGGGGATTGCGGATTTCATGCGCCACTCCGGCGGCAATTTTGCCTATGGCGGAAAACCGGCGCGACTGTGATAATTTTTTGCGCAAACGCCGGATTTCGGATAGATCCCTGAATATGAACAGACCCTGTTTTTCATTTTCTCCAGAAATCAGTATGGCGGAAAGACTTAT
This sequence comes from uncultured Desulfovibrio sp., assembly GCA_964397795.1. GTDB lineage: Bacteria > Desulfobacterota > Desulfovibrionia > Desulfovibrionales > Desulfovibrionaceae > Desulfovibrio. The sequence continues at coordinate 2,743 of CAYNKM010000231.1, forward strand.
TGATCGGGGACTGGAATCCGGCCAGGGAATATTAATCTCCCTTTCCAGTATGGAATTTTTCAAGGCAAGCTCATCAATACATGACTGCCAGTCGTAACTTTTTTCCAGAAACATTCCAGGTTTTACATCCTGATGTAAAAATCCCTTGACCTTGTCATTGGCGAGAATGATTTTTCCCTTTAAATCTGTCAACAATAATCCGCCAGGATAATTCTCTATCACCTCCATGGCCAGGGCTTCCGTCATCACAAGTTTCCTGCGAAAAAGACGAAAATTATATATATAAAAAAGTAAAACCAGAAAGCCCGTAATCGCCGCACAAACCAATGTGGCCACAAGACGCGACTTTTCCAGATACTTGTCCATGTCTTCCTGAAAATAATGAGAATTCAGGGCGATAAAAATATAATATTTGTCCGACCCGCCGGATTCCTTTCTGTTTTTACCCAGCCGCTCTGGCCTGAAAAGCTTGAAGCATTCATATAAAGCCTCATGAGGAGCGAACCTCCCCTGAATCCCGCTTCCAGGATTTAATTGGGCCAGTTCATAAGCCGTGTATAACTGCTCTCCTTCCAGACCGGGATCGCTGTCATACATAATCCTGCCCTGACTATTGGTTATGGCAATCCAGGCGATCCCGGGCTGCCGCGCCATTTCCGACAAGAGTTCCTGCAAGGGCTCATTCTGCTTTTTTC
>CAYNKM010000232.1:0-3437 GCA_964397795.1 uncultured Desulfovibrio sp.
ATGGGAACATGCCGTACCGGTGGAAAATTTTGGCCGCGCTTTCAAGGAATGGCGGGAAGGCGATCCTGCCTGCGTCAGTAATGGTAAGGCCTACAAGGGAAGAAAATGCGCCAGTCGGGTAAGTCCGGAATTTCAGGCAATGGAAGGGGATATGTATAATCTTTTTCCTTCAATAGGAGCGGTAAACGCCACAAGAAGCAATAAACAATATGCGGAATTGCCTGATGAAGCGCCAGACTTTGGATCATGCGAGGCCAGGGTTGAAGGTAAATATTTTGAACCTCCGGATCGGGCCAAGGGGCAGGTAGCCAGGGCCAGCCTTTATATGGATTTACGCTATTCAAAATTCAGATTATTCAGAAAACAGAAAAGATTGTTCACCGCCTGGAACGCGCAGTTCCCGCCAGACGCGCAGGAATGCGAAAGAGGAAGGCGAATAGCCGCTCTGCAAAAAAATGAAAATATTTTTATAAGTAAAGCTTGCGCGGAAGCGGGTTTATAGAAAATGATACATATAGGTAGAATTTGCCCGGGATATAATCGGAAGCAAGCCTTTTTGGAATTTTTAAGGACAAGTTTTTATATATAACAAATATTTTTCTTCACAGTTTTCCAGGTCAAAAAATTAATAATGAAAAAAAAGTCCGTCTCCGTTTTTATTTTATTACTTATTTTTCTTTTTATAATTCCCATAACGCCCGTATATTGTCTTGAGAAGCCAAACAGGGATGTCAAGGCGGGAGTATTTAATTTTAATGGCTATCACTCTCTTAATGAAAAAGGAGGGCTTGAAGGATACGGGATTGATCTGCTTACCATGCTTTCCGAATATTCCCATTTGAATTTTGATCTTACCGGATATGAACATTCATGGAAGGAAATGCTGAATATGTTAAGGAGGGGTGAAATAGATTTGGTTTCATCTGCCCGGCGCAATGCGGAAAGAGAAAAAGAATTCGCCTTTTCCCTTCCCGTTGGACGTAATCAGACCATTTTATCCAAAAAACTTTCCAACAGTAAATTATACGCTGGGGATTATGATTCTTATAATGGGATAAAAATTGGAGTTATTGAGGGAAGCAGTCAAAATAAGGATTTGGAAGCATTCGCGAAAGACAAGGGTTTTGAATATGTGACAGTTAATTTTGAAAGTCCGCAAGAATTGACGGACGCGCTTCACCAGGGAATTGTTGACGCGATTTTAACAAGCAACCTCCGCAAGATGGATAATGAGACAATTCTTGACGTGGTAAAAAGCGATAATTTTTATATTATAACACGGAAGGAAGATCAGGATTTAATTAATGAAATAAATTATGCCATTGAGCAAATGAATCGCAATGAGGGGGACTGGCAAAATCGTATTTATTTTTCCCACTATGGTCCTCAAGAGTCGGAGGTTCACAATTTTACCGAACGCGAAAAAGCTTTTATCAATCTTTCCAATAAAAGGAATAGGCCCATAATAGCTTTATCTCGCGGAGATATGCCTCCTTATTCATACATTGAAGAAGGTGTGCTCAAGGGAATTCTTCCCGATTATTTTATAGAAATAATGGATGCGGCCGGTTTGCCCTACGAACTGGTCGCTTCTACCGATTTTGATGACTACAAGAAAAAATCCAGGGAAGTCAATGTCGTTCTTGATCGGATGGATCCAGCCATCATTGAAGATGACATGATAATGAGAGAATTTTATACCGAGCCCTATATCCAGGCTGGACTTGCCAAGGTCGAAAGATATGATTTTAACGGTCCGGATAAAATTCTGGCGCTACCTGAAAATCCTCCCTTCACTCTTCCATCAAACATAATGAAAAGCCGGGAAATAAAATATTATCCCACTTCAGATGAAGCCATAGACGCCGTCCAGAGGGGAGAGGCCGATTCGGCCTATGTTCTTCCCCTGGCTGCCCAGATTTATATTAATAAAAATCCTGTAAAGGATCTTTATTACAGTATGGTGGAAAGCAATGGGTCAAATTTTCGTATGCACATCCCTACAACGGGCAATCATGAGCTGATTTCCATCATTCGTAAGACAATAAATAACATGCCTCCTGGACTTTTTAATCTTTTGAGTTCGCGATATACTTCAATCAGCGCGGGAGACATGACTCTTGGACAATATTTAAGCGCGCATCCCAATATTTCCTTTCTGGGTTCACTGGTAATCGCCTTGTCCGCAAGCTTTATGTTAATTATTATTTTGCATAGCCGCTGGTCGAGGCGTCTTCTGGCGGCAACCGAACGATCCAATCGCGAGCTTTCAGGTCAGCTGGCTATTGTGGAAGCCTTGAGTCGTCATTATGCTAATGTTCTGGCTATTAATGCGGATGATGGCGTGACCAAGTTTATAAAAATAACAGACAAGAGGGATATAACCTGGCCAGAGGAAAGCGAAGTCGATTATGGGATCATAGTGGAAAGATATATTAATGGCAAAGTTCACCCTGATGACAGGGAAGAATTACAAAAAGCGCTTTCCCTTAAAAACGTCCTGGAAAAGCTGGCAAAAAATGAGGAATACAGCGGAACCTACCGGATAATAAATAATGGGAAAATTCAATTTTTCCAGTTTACCTTTGTCTGGCCCAGTAAAAGAGATCAGAACAAGGAGAATCTGATTCTTGCAAGTTTTAAAAATATAGACGCGGTTTTAAGGAAAGAGCAGGAACAGAAAAAGATACTTGAGGACGCCCTGGAAAAATCACACATAGCCAGCGCCGCCAAGACCAATTTTTTAAATAATATGTCCCATGACATTCGCACACCCATGAATGCCATAATAGGATTTACATCCCTGGCGTCATCACATGTTGGAAATCCGGCCATGGTACGGCGCTATCTTGATAAAATTACCACTTCCGGCAATCACCTGCTTAAGCTTATCAATGATGTCCTGAACATGAGCCGTATAGAAAGCGGCAAGGTACGGATAAAGGAAGAAGAAGTATTTTTACCCCAGATTATAAGAGATCTTCAGACCATTGTTCATGAGGATATAAGAAACAAAGAGCTGGATTTTCGCATAGAGGCGGAAAATTTAACCAATGAAACCATTTTCTGCGACAAATTAAGATTAAATCAGGTTTTACTTAATATTATTTCCAATGCCATAAAATATACTCCGTCTGGTGGCAAGATTAGGATACATATAAAACAGACCGGGGCGGAAGAGCCAGACACCGCCGGATATGAGTTCAGGATTATCGATAATGGCCTGGGCATGAGCCAGGAGTTTTTGAAACATGTGTTTGATCCTTTTGAGCGGGAGCAGACTACCACAATAAGTGGTATTGAAGGAACAGGACTTGGTCTGACAATAACAAAAAAAATTGTCGAAATGATGGGGGGAACCATTGGGGTTACCAGTACGGTAGGCAAGGGAACTCAATTTATAATTTCTTTTAAATTTAGGATTGAGGAAAAGCGGC
>CAYNKM010000233.1:0-3415 GCA_964397795.1 uncultured Desulfovibrio sp.
GTGCGCAGTTTGATACCCTTCAAATCAGCCGGCGTATTGATGGGATTCTTGTTGTTGGTTATGTGACGGAAGCCGTTTTCCCAGTATCCCAGCACTTCCAGTCCTTTTTTGCTGGCTTCATCTGCCAGAATCTGTCCTACTTCCCCATCCATTGTAGCAGCGACATGATCAATATCCTGGAAAAGAAACGGCAGATTCAGGATGCCAAATACGGGCACAAAGGAGGAAATAACGGCATCGGATGTTAAAACCATATCTGCCAGTCCCTGCTGGGCCTGAGAAACAAGCTGTTTCTGTTTGCCATAGAGATCAGATGGATAAACTTCAATAATGATCTCTCCGTTTGTACGGTCTTTCACATTTTTCGCGAACATTTCAGATGCCACCTGATAATGATGATCAGGAGCGCCCGTATGTCCAAGTTTTAATGTTGTGGCTGCCTGACTTAATACCGGAGCCAGCAAAAGGCCCGCAAAAATTGCGCAGGCGGCAATAATTCCGAAAAACTTTCCAGAGCGCATAACTTCACCCCTTTTTAAGTGAACAAGCAGCGAAATTGCTGACCATGAACATAAACCCTATAATTATGAAAAATATTAGCGGATAATTAATTTTTTGGCAATAATCCAAGAAATTTATATCATTAATATACTTGATTTATATCAGGTGAAAAATAAACCTAAAGATCATAAAATGATATTGCTATAAAAATTATATCATTTACAAAAAAAGAACATGGGTTAAAATTCTTCCAAAATAATTCGGAGGAGAAATTTTATGTCTGGACAAGGCCTTCTGGCAGGAATAAGGGTACTGGATTTAAGCCGCGTTCTGGCTGGACCATACTGTGGAATGCTTCTCGCTGATTTGGGGGCGGATGTTATTAAAATTGAAGTGCCCGGCAAGGGAGATGACGCGAGAATCAATTATCCGATTATTAACGGTGAAAGCGCGTACTTTATGAATTTAAACCGCAACAAGCGCGGAATCACCCTCAATCTCAAATCGGAAAAGGGCAAGGAAATTTTCCGCGAGCTCGTTAAAAAAAGCGATATCGTCATAGAAAACTATCGTCCCGGAGTTATGGACAAACTGGGTCTTGGATATGAAGATTTAAAAAAGATAAATCCCGCGATTGTCTATGGCGCCGTTTCCGGCTTTGGTCACTACGGGCCATATAGTCAGCGACCCGGTTATGATATTATCGGACAGGCAATGAGTGGACTGATGAGCACAACCGGCTGGCCGGACAGTCCCCCAACCCGCGTGGGCACAGCCATCTCCGATGTAATGGGGGGCGTCAGCTGCTGCGTGGGCATCCTTGCCGCCTACATTAATCGTCTGAAAACCGGAAAAGGGGACAAGGTGGACGTGGCGCTTGTTGACTCCATGGTTTCTTCTCTTGAAATTATCAATACTCTATATCTGGTTTCTGGCAAAATCCCCCAGCGCATTGGCAACCGCTATGAAGCCATCTATCCCTATGATTCCTTTCAGGCCAGTGACGGCATGCTGGTAATAGGCGCGGGCAATCAAAAGCTCTTCACCATTCTCTGCGATGTCATGGGTACGCCAGAACTTCTCGAAAATCCCCTGTTCAAGGACAACAACCTGCGGGTTATAAATCACGATGAATTAAAACCCCATGTTGAAAACTGGCTCAAGGACAAGACCATTGACGAGGCTGTCGATATTCTTCTGAAAGCCGGCGTCCCTGCCGCTCCGATTAATACCATTGATCGCGTGGCCAAAGATCCCCATATCGCGGGCGCAAGGGAAATGTTTGTTGAAATAGAACATCCCGTGGCAGGAAAATTCAAGATAACCGGCAACCAGATAAAGCTTACGGATCATAAAATTGATTCTTTCAAGCCCGCCCCGCTTCTGGGCCAGCATAATCATGAAGTTCTGAAGGAACTCATTGGCATTGATGATGAGGAAATTGATAAACTGAAAGAGGAAAAAGTCATATAAAGCTATAAAATGGGGAAAATCATGGCGAGAAGAATTGAAATAGTGGAAGTGGGGCCCAGGGATGGTTTCCAGAATTTATGCGATTATATTCCCACTGAAGACAAACTGCATTTTATTGACGGCCTGGCTGACGCGGGAGTAAGAAATATCCAGATTACTTCCTTTGTCAGTCCCAAGGCAATTCCCCAGATGAAAGACGCGGCGGAAGTCGCGCAGGAAAGTCTAACGCGGCATCCGGATTTAAATCTTTTTGCCCTCGTTCCCAACCTTCGCGGAGCGCAGTCGGCCAAAGCCGCCGGCCTCAATAAAGTCAGCAATGTGATTTCACTTTCCGAAAGCCACAACAAGGCGAATATCCGGCGGACTCATGAAGAATCTTTTTCTGAACTGGACAAGATTCTTGATTTCGCGGGAGATATGGACGTCAGTATTGATGTGGCGACCGCTTTTGGCTGTCCTTTTGAGGGAAAAATTCCGGCTGACAAGCTTATTGATTTTCTTGGCAAGGCTTATGACAAGGGAATCAGGGAATTTACGCTATGCGATACGACAGGAATGTCAAACCCGGCCCAGGTTAGGGATGTGGTTGAAAAGGTTACAAAAGCTTTTCCAGAAGCTGTCTTCCAGGCCCATATTCACGATACCCGCAATATGGGCATGGTCAATACCCTTGCCGCGGTGGAGGCAGGCATTAATCATGTCCAGTCAACTTTGGGGGGACTGGGAGGTTGTCCCTTTGCGCCCGGGGCATCCGGAAATACCGCTACCGAAGATCTTGTTAATATGCTCAATGAAATGGGTTTTGAAACAGGGATAGATTCGGACAAGCTGGTAAAGCTCGCAAGAGAAGAACGGGAAAAAATCCCTGGAATTTACAGTGGACATTTATTGAATATTCCGGCTTCCGCCAGAACTCAAAATTAAATTATATCAGGCTGGAGCGGATAAAAGCCTTCCGCTCTAGCTCTGAAAACCTTCCTGACCAAGCTGTTTTTTCAGCCATTCCTTTATTTTGGGCGTCGGCGCGCTTATTCCCTTTAAATCGCCATTGACGGCTTTCCAGTCATCCATCAGATTTTCAGGAAGAGGCATGGTAAAAATATCTTCCGCGTTTTCCGAATTGCGTTTTACCAGACGGATGACAGGGGGATCATTCCAGCTGTCCACCACAAAATAATACGCGACATCATCTTTGGATCTAACGGGCGGATATTCCGCGTTCCAGTCGTTATTTCCCCATTCCAGATAAAGTGTGACCGCTTCTTCCGGAGTTAAATTCCAGGAAATCTGATATGTGGAAAAATCCTTTAATTCAGCCATTTATTGACTCCTTTAAATTTCTGAAAACTTTATTTTCTGGCTAAAACAGTCCGTGGCAAACCTGCAAGATCCTTAAAAACCATTATTTCCTTAAACCCCGTATCTTTATAAATTTTCTCCA
>CAYNKM010000234.1:0-3412 GCA_964397795.1 uncultured Desulfovibrio sp.
AATGTTTCAGTCCCGATAAGCCTTGAATATTATACTTGAATTTGTGCCGCCAAAGCCAAAAGAATTGCACATGGCATATTCGCACTCATGTTCTTCTGATCCATTGGCCAAATAGTCCAAATCGCATTCCGGATCAGGATTTTCCAGATTGATGGTTCCCGGCAAAATACCTGTATGCAGGGCCAAAGCGGTAAATACAGATTCAATGCCTCCTGCCGCCCCCAATAAATGTCCCGTCATGGATTTTGTCGCGGAAATTTTAAGATTTTTGGCATGTTCGCCAAAAGCAAGCTTCATTGCCCTGGTTTCTGTGACATCGTTAAGCTGGGTAGATGTGGCATGGGCATTGATATGGTCAATTTGTTCAGGCGCGATTCCCGCGTCTTTTATGGCTCTTTTCATTGATAGCGCCATGCCTTCGCCAGTTTCATGAGGGGCGGTCATATGAAAGGCATCACCTGAAGAACCATATCCGACAACTTCGGCATATATTTTGGCGCCCCTTTCCCGCGCAGAGTCCAGATCTTCAAGAAGCAGCAGCCCTGTGCCCTCGCCAATTACAAAACCATCCCTATTGCTGTCGAATGGACGGGACGCCTTTGCCGGCTCGTCGTTGTAGTGACTGGACAGGGCTTTTAAAGCCGTAAAGCCGGCCACTCCCAGGGGAGTGATTGTGGATTCCACACCGCCGGAAATGATTCTTTTGGATCTCCCAAGCAGGATTTCACCAAAGGCGGTTCCCACTCCATGTATGCCAGACGCGCAAGCTGAAGTAGTGACAAAATTGGGCCCTTTCGCTCCCGTGAAAATGGATATCTGGCCGGATGCCATATTTGAAATAAGCATGGGGATCATGAACGGAGATATTTTGCCAGGTCCGGCTTCGAGCAATTTGGAATGCCAGGTTTCGATGGTATGCAACCCCCCCAATCCTACCCCGAGGATTACTCCCAAATCTTCCGCTATTTCCTCCGTTATTTCCAGGTTCGCATCTTCGAGAAGCATCTTGGAAGCCGCCATGGCCAGCTGGGTAAAGCGATCCATATGGCGCGCCTGTTTGGAAGTCATGTACTTTTCGGGATGAAAATCCTTTACCTCTCCCGCCACGCGGGAATTATATTCCGAAGCGTCAAAAAGCGTAATGGGTCCGATGCCGGATTCACCGTTAATCAGGCGTTTCCAGCTGGTCTCAATGTCATTGCCAAGAGGGGTAACACCTGAAATACCTGTAATAACTACGCGGGATCGGGCCATGATGACTCCATAAAAAGACGGCAAGAATTGCTGCCCAAAAAACTGGATAAATGTTGTAATTGGCGCATTCTAAAATTACACCGGATTAGGACAGGCTACAACCCATGATTATTTTATCCGGCATGAAATTTTATAATATGCACGGGACTGTTTGTTTCAAAATAAAAACCTTATATAGGGGAACACCACCGGCTTCCGGAAAATATCAATTCGCCGGAAGCCGACAGATTTATTTTTGCTGATGGCTTTCAATGTAATCGATGGCGTCTTGAACCTTTTGAATTTTCTGGGAATCATCATCCGCGATTTCAATATCAAATTCTTCTTCCATCGCCATGATGAGTTCGGTAAGATCCAGGCTATCCGCGTTCAGATCTTCCTGAAATTTGGCGTCAGGCTTGACTTCATCCTCATTTACGCCCAGTTGATCCACTATGATTTTTTTTACCTTGTCAGCTACTTCAGACATAATTTCCTCCAATCAAGAAAACTTTTTGTTTTTTTGCCATTATGATGGAAAAAACGCAATAACCACCAGACATCCATAAATCAGCAATACATGCCGCCATTGACGGCAATAACCTGTCCCGTAATATAGGAAGCGGCATCAGAGGCCAGAAAGGCTACGGTATTGGCGACATCCAGAGCTTCGCCAAAACGTTTAAGCGGGATATATGCCAGATACGCCTCCTTTGTCTTTTCGTCCAGAGCGGCGGTCATATCGGAATTTATAAAGCCCGGGGCGACAGCGTTTACGGTAATATTCCGGCTGGCCAGCTCCTTTGCGCAAGCTTTTGTCAATCCTATAAGTCCCGCTTTGGAAGCGCTATAGTTTGCCTGTCCTGGATTGCCCATCTGTCCTACGACAGAGCTTATATTTATAATGCGTCCATACCGCTGGCGGGTCATGATTTTTGCCGCCTCGCGCGTGCAAAGAAAAGCCCCGCGCAAATTGACGTCCAGAACCCTGTCAAAACTTTCTTCGCTCATGCGTAAAAGTAGCCCGTCATGGGTTATGCCGGCATTATTTACAAGCACTTTCAGATTAAGGCGGTTTTTAATTTCAGTTAAAAAGAGATCTTCAACCGCTTTGCCGTCTGCGACATTCAGGGCGAAGGCCTTTGCCCTGCCACCGTTGTTATTTATGTTCTCTACAACCTTGACCGCGTCTTCAGCGCGATTGACATATGTGATTATGACCTGAAGACCGTTGGCGGCCAGCGTTTCCGCAATGGCCTTGCCAAGCCCCCGTGATCCGCCTGTAACCAGCGCGGCTGGAAGAGTAGCGTCAAATTCTGGCATATTTTACCTGGAAATAACTTGTTAAAAAATTAATTATCCAAAAAATGAACTTTCCAATATAATCTTTGCGTTATTCTTTTCTTTTAATCTTATTTTATTCAAAATTCAAGCAAGCGATTGGGCCAAAACCTTGCGCTTGACAGGGTAAATTTGCGTTATAAACCTGTTTGTCAGGATTTTAGCATCCTGCAGCGGTCCGGATAATTTATCCTGTCCGTTCAGCCATATGCGTTCAGGTAAAATCACAAGAGGAAGATATATGTCTTTAATTGAATGGATTATCATAGGAGTTCTGGGTCTCGCGATGTTTGTAATAAGCGCGAGAGTCATGCGCAAGGGCTTGCCCACTCTGGATGAAAACCGTAGGAATTGGCAGGAAAATATTCATCAGACTGAAATGGCCATTGAAAAAGATCGCAAAAATATAAGCTCTTCAGAGCAGCTTCAATTGTTAAAGGCTGCCGTTGAAGATCTTGTCCGTCTGGAAGGAATGCCTCAAGGTTATGAAGTTCTTGAGAAAGATGGAATGGTGGAATTAAATACTCCCGAGGGTTCATGGAAAGTAAGGCTTTTGATGCGCGAAAAGGGCCTGAAGGGGAGTAAACGCACTCTGCACGGAAAATGTCGCTGGCAGCTGGAAGGCTTTGGCTTTGACGAATCCTATCTTGACATGGCAAGCCTGATGCGCAGCCTGAACGGACATCTGCATGACGGATCCAGGGAAAACGACCGCGATGATCGCAGCCACATTTTACGCCGAATGACTCATCTGCCGCAGGAACCAGGGCAGAGAAAAAGGAGGTAGCGGCTTATTAAACAGGATAAATATTATAATGCCTTCATGGACAGGGAAGAA